>CALCML010000223.1 GCA_937967765.1 uncultured Carnobacterium sp. | reverse complement strand
AGCGAACCTTTTATTTATCGGTGGGGTCTTAATTGACTGTATTTCACCAAGCTTAGTGATTTTATTACTCGGACGTTTTATGCAGGGGATTGGAACCGGGATTGCACTTCCGTTAATGTTCCATATCGTATTATCTAAAGTGCCGCTGCATCAACATGGAACTGTCATTGGGATTGGTGCAATGACAACAGCACTAGCTCCACCAATTGGACCAACATTTGGCGGGGTTGTCTCAAACGCATTTGGATGGCGTGCGATTTTCTTCGCATTGATTCCATTTTTAGTATTCTCGTTAGTGATGGGACTTTGGGCGATTCCAACTGAAGAATCTCCGAAGAAACAACCATTCAACTTTATGGCGTTTGTGACATTAGGGATTGGCCTTGCAAGCTTATTGATGGCGATTGAACATTTATCAGTCCTCTATCTTGGAGTAGTGGTCGTGGCATTTGCAGCGTTCTTCTACTTTAACCGAGAGAATGCTCTCTTGTCGTTCAAACCTTTCCAGTTTGCGACGTTCAACGCAACATTATATATCGTCTTGGCTTTCCAAGGAATTGTACTTGGATTATCCTTTATTTATCCCAACTACATTCAATTAGCGTGGGGCGAAACAGCTACAGTGGCAGGGCTCTTTATGTTCCCAGGGGCAGCAATGGTAGCCATTCTTTCAGCCTTATCTGGTCGCTGGTATGATAAATCAGGTCCACTAAAACCAATCTTAACAGGGTTAATCTTTGCAGTGATTGGGGGAGTTTCTATCAGCTTCTTCTTCCCAGGATTGACGATTTATCCTTTATTAGCCCTCAACGTCATCTTTATGACAGGGATTGGCTTTGTAATGGGAAGTAACGTCACGTATTCGTTAGCTCAGTTGAAACCAGAAATTCAAGCGGATGGAAATAGTATCGTGAATACTTTACAACAGTTCACTGGTGCGATTTCAACAACGATTATCGCGCGTATTTTTAGCTCATTTGATTCGAACTTAGTAACAGCAGGACAAACAAGTATCCTTTTTGTAACGACACTTGCAGTCATTGCATTGGTTGTCTTCTTATGGATCTATCCACAAACACAAAAGAAAAATTAAAGTCCTTAGGCAATCCTTTTCCACCTGGAGAAGGGTTGTCTTTTTTTAGAACATATCATATGAAATAGAAAGATGACTATAGTACAATAGATAGACGCGTGAAAGGAGAGAAATATGTATTTATTAAAGAAATTATCGTGGTTTTTTAAATTAGAGTGGAAACGATACACAATTGGAATTATTGCATTGTCGCTCGTCAGTGTATTCAATCTTATTCCACCAAGAGTGATTGGGGAAGTTGTCGATTCCATCGACCTCAAGACGCTCACAACATCGTCTTTATTATGGAACTTACTGTTATTGCTCCTTTCAGCAGTAGCCATGTACGGGCTTCGTTTTGTATGGCGGCTCTTTATCTTTGGGACTGCGAACTCGTTAGGTCAGAGACTGAGAAATCAATTATACGAACACTTTACAAGCATGTCTCCAAGCTTCTATCAAAAGTATCGATCTGGAGACTTAATGGCGCATGCGACCAATGACGTGAGTGCTATTGTCATGACTGCTGGCGGAGGTGTAATGTCTGCAGTCGATGCCTCGATTACAGCGTTAGTGACGCTAGCGACGATGTTCTTTATGCTGGATTGGCGAATGACACTCGTTGCGATTATTCCATTGCCACTACTTGCGATTGCGACGAATATCGTCGTTCGTGCAGAGCATCAGAGCTATAAGGAATCACAAGAAGCTTTCTCGTTATTGAATAATCATGTGAACGAGAGTATTTCTGGAATAAAAGTGACGAAATCTTTTGGCTATGGTGAAAAAGAAACAGCGTCGTTTTGGAAAACGAACCAAGATGCATGGAAGAAGAATAACCACGCTGCAAAATATAATAATCTATTCGATCCAATTGTTCTTATTTTCGTAGGTCTCAGCTACTTAATCAGTTTGGGATATGGTGGATATTTAATCCAACGCGGAGAATTCACGGTTGGGGAAATGATTACCTTTATGACGTATTTAGATATGCTAGTGTGGCCGCTTCAAGCCATTGGTTGGCTCCTGAATATCGGTCAACGTGCTAGTATTTCGTATCGTCGTATTGAAAAATTAATGGAAGAAACAAGCGAAGTCGAAGAAACTCCACAGGCCCTTCCAATTACAGAAGCTCGTGAGATTGATGTCGATATTCACAACTTCCAATACGAAGATGTGCCAACGCTAGAAGACGTAACATTTAGCGTTCGTCAAGCGCAAACGCTAGGGATTGTGGGTCCAACTGGTTCAGGGAAATCAACGCTCTTGAAATTATTCCTTCGTCAATATGATGCAGGAAAAGAAGAAATTTTGATAAATGGACGTTCCATCCAAGACTATCGCATGAAAGACTTGCGTGCACTTATGGGATATGTGCCACAAGAACAGATTTTATTTGCGATGTCGATTAAAGATAATATCCGTTTTGGAAATCCAACACTTCCTGACGAAGCCGTAGTAGAAGCGACTAAAATCTGTGGACTGTATGACGATATTATGGCAATGACTGAAGGGTTCGATACGTTAATCGGGGAGAAGGGCGTGCTTTTATCAGGTGGCCAAAAACAACGTCTATCGATGGCACGCGCGCTGGTTGTGAACCCTGAAATTTTAATGCTCGATGATTCGTTATCGGCTGTTGATGCAAAGACAGAGCATTTAATTTTAGAAAACTTGAAACGTGAACGTAGCGACAAAACAACGATGATTACAGCGCACCGTCTATCAGCGATTGTGCACGCGGACCTCATCATCGTACTCCAAGATGGACGTATTGTTGAAAAGGGAACGCATGAAAAATTAATGGCGCTTGGTGGTTGGTATGCCAAAACCTACGACCGTCAACAGCTCGAAGCGACACTTGAGGAAGGGGGTAGTGCAGTTGAACATGAAGACCTTTAACCGACTCATTGCCTACTTATGGCGATATAAAAAGTCGAGCACGATTGCGATTTTATTTATCCTCTTATCTAGTGTGACTGCAACAGTGATTCCGTTGATGGCTCGTTATTATATTGATACGTATATTGAAAAGGGCACATGGAATGAAGGATACTGGCTCCTTATCGTTTACTACTCACTGTTCTTACTGCGAGTATTATTAACGTATATTGGGACCTATGCCTTTAGCTATGTATCCAATAGTGTTGTTCGAGATTTGCGTCAAGAGGCCTTTTCGAATATGCAAAAACTCAATATGACGTACTTTGATACAACACCAGCTGGAGCCATCGTATCTCGCTTAACCAACGATACACAGGCGGTCAGCGATATGTTTAGCTCGATCTTCTCGACGTTTTTAAGTACCTTATTTATCGTCGTAGCAACATTATCTGCGATGTTTAGTATGAATGTAGGCCTTACGATTTTAATGGTTCTCTTTATTCCGGTGATGTTTGCATCCGTTAAAGTCTATAACCGTCTCTCTCATAGCGTGATTCGTAAGACGCGTGAGATGCTCAGTGAGATTAACGTGAAGCTAGCAGAGAGTATTGATGGGATGAAGATGATTCAGGCATTTAACCAAGAAGAACGTTTAAGAAAAGAATTCGAACAAATTAACGAGGAGCATGTACAATTCTCGAATCGTTCGATTAACGTGAATAGTCTGTTCCTTCGCCCAGCGATGTCGCTGTTGAAGCTTGTGGCTTATGCGGTCATTATTTTATACTTTGGCCTTACGTGGGAAGTAGCTGGAGTGACAGCAGGGGTGATGTACGCCTTTATTCAATTCTCAAATCAGTTATTTAATCCATTAATCGATGTCACGCAAAACTTCTCAATTATTCAAACATCGATGATTGCGGCGACTCGTGTCTTTGAAGTCATCGATAATACGGATTACGAGCCTGAACAATTTGGAAAGGTCAATGAGATTAAGAACGGGAAGATTGAATTTAAGAATGTCACTTTCTCTTATGATGGAAAACGGAATGTCTTAAAGAATATTAACTTTGTGGTGAATCCAGGAGAGACTGTCGCATTTGTTGGTTCGACTGGGTCAGGGAAGTCGTCTATCATGAATCTCTTCTTACGATTCTATGATTTCAAAGAAGGAGAAATCTTGATCGATGATATTCCAATTCAACACTATTCACAGGAAGTCCTTCGCGACAAAATCGGACTCGTGCTGCAAGATCCATTCTTGTTCCATGGAACAGTGGCTTCCAATATTCGTATGTACCAAGACATCACAGATGAAGAAGTGAAACAAGCGAGCGAATTCGTAGATGCTCATCATTTTATCGAGCAACTGCCACAAGGATATG
>CALCML010000222.1 GCA_937967765.1 uncultured Carnobacterium sp. | reverse complement strand
AAAACATCAATATCGAAGTTGTAGAAATGAACGACTACGTATTACCAAATACAGCTCTTGAAGAAGGTTCTGTACAAATGAACGCGTTCCAACACCGTGCATATTTAGCACAATGGAACAAAGATAAAGGAACTGATTTAAAAGAAATCGGTACAACATTTATCACGCCATTATATTATTTCTCAACAAAATATAAATCATTAAAAGATTTACCAGAGAAAGCAAAAGTATTAGTTCCTAAAGAAGTAGCGATCCAAGGTCGTGCTTTAGTCGCATTGCAAACAGAAGGCTTAATCACATTAAAAGATGGCGTTGGAACAAAAGCTTCATTAGCAGACATCACAAGCAACCCACGTAACTTAGAAATCATCGAAGCAGAATCAGCACAAGCTCCACGTTTATTACAAGACGTTGATGCAGCTTCAATCAATGGTTCTATGGCACAAGATGCTGGTTTGAAAATCGAAGACAACATCTTCTCAGATGCAAACCACTTAGATACAATTCCTAAAGATCGTTACAACATCATCGTTGTTAAAGCAGCAGATGCTGACAACCCAACATACAAAAAAATCGTTGAATTATATCAATCAGACGATGTAGCGAAAAAAATGGATGAAATCGCACCAGGACAATACTTCCCAGTGTGGAATTCAGATAAATAATCCCTTTAGACGTCAGAGTACAATGGTGCTCTGGCGTTTTTGGTTGGAATAGGAGCAGATTTTGGGTGTGTGTAGTATAATAATGGCGAGAGTTCGAACGTTGGAGGAAGAATGATGAAGACATGGATAAAACTAGCGTTGCTGTCGGTAGTAGCTGTTATGCTTGCAGCATGCGGAAAAAAGGAAAAAATCCCTCTACCATATGCGTTTCAGTCAGATAGGATTTGGATGGATGTGCATCACGGAGAGAGAGGAGAGTTAGATCCACATAACACGGTGACGGCGGTCTATCATTTTGATGGAAAAGGAAACGTGCTTGCCTATACAGGATTGGATTTGGACCTCGGGGATTTAGGAGGGAAGAATGAAAAACAAATTTTAGAACTAGCCCAAAAACAATTTGAACGCAATTTCTATCGCCATAAACAACAACTTCGAGAAAAATTGGAAGTCCAATTAGAGGCGCTGAGAAAGGAAGGTATTAAAGTATCGTGGGAGGGAAATTCTAAGGAAGTCCGAGAAAAATTGAAAAAGATAGATGAAAAAATTAAAGACTTACGAGAACAATTCAATGCAGTAGATTTCGCTGAATACGAAAGCCCAAAGCCTTCGCCAGTCAGTTACTCCTTTGGGAAATACGACGAAGACGAGTATAGAAAAGACAAAACGCAGTTGATTGTAAGATTTGAGGTACAAGAACTTGCTAAAGAGTCGATGGAGTATATGAATGTAAGAATTCAAAAAAATTTGAGAGAAGGATTCTTTGCTTTAAATGCGAGTGAAGTCAAAGGTTTTTATTATGTAGGGCTCACAGAAGCAGGGCTAGAAGAGGATGCGCCTGGATATTATCATGACTTTATGACACCGGTGAAAAAAGGGCATAAAGGAATTAAATTAATAAAAGAATAACTAAAAGAAAAAGGAGTGGCGAAGACCACTCCTTTTTTGTTGTTAATATTCGCTTTTAGAAACAGAATCACTTGTTTGACAACCCTGAAACAAAATATAGTTAAATAAAACGAACGAAAATAAATTTTATAAGTTAAAATGTACGTGTTTGATGTTGTAAAGCAAAAATAGTTCTAGTATACTTAAGTCATCAAATAAACCAATAAAAAGGAGTTATCATTTCAATGGATAAGTTTTTTAAACTGAAAGAGAACGGCACGAACGTTTCAACGGAGTTTTTGGCTGGGTTAACGACATTCTTCGCGATGTCCTACATCATTTTTGTCAATCCGAACATTCTTAGTAAAACAGGGATGCCATTCCAAGCAGTCTTCTTATCAACGATTATCGCAACAGTTGTCAGTACATTAGTGATGGGTCTTTTCGCAAACGTTCCTTACGCATTAGCACCAGGGATGGGGTTAAACGCGTTCTTTACATTTACAGTCGTTTTCGGCCTTGGATTCACTTGGCAAGAAGCGTTAGCAATGGTATTTATTTGTGGTTTATTCAATATTTTTATTACTGTAACAAAAGTTCGTAAGATGATTATTAAAGCCATTCCGGCCAGTATGCAACATGCTATCGGGGGCGGAATTGGGATTTTCATCGCGTATATCGGTTTAAAAAATGCCAACCTATTAGAATTCCTTTCTGATTCAAAAACGATTACTCAAGTAAACGGTGCTGCGTATAATGTCGCAACAGAAGCGTACAAAGGTGGCGTGTTCAGCGTGAATTCAAACGGTGGAATCGTTCCATCTCTTGTAAACTTCACGTCTCCAGGTGCACTCCTTGCAGTTATCGGTTTAATCATCACTGTATTCTTATTATTGAAAAAAGTTCGTGGAGCTATCTTGCTCGGGATTGTTGTTACAACACTTTTAGCCATCCCAATGGGCGTTGTTGATTTATCAAAAGTAAGTTTTGAAAGCAACTCACTAGGAGCAGCGTTTAACGACTTAGGTACAACATTCATGGCCGCTTTTGGTTCAGAAGGAATCGTGAAGCTCTTCTCTGACCCAGCGCGCTTACCGTTAGTATTAATGACGATTTTTGCATTCAGTTTATCGGATACATTTGACACACTCGGAACCTTCATCGGTACAGGTCGTAAAACAGGAATCTTCTCTGAAGAAGACGAACGCCAACTTGAAAACGGATCTGGTTTCTCTTCTAAGATGGACAAAGCCTTATTCGCAGATGCCATCGGTACTTCTATCGGGGCAATTTTCGGTACTTCAAACACTACAACTTATGTTGAAAGTGCAGCCGGAATCGGTGCGGGTGGACGTACTGGGTTAACAGCAGTCGTTACAGCAGGTCTCTTCTTATTATCAACATTATTAGCACCATTCGTGGGTATCGTTCCTGCAGAAGCTACAGCACCAGCGTTAATTATCGTTGGGGTGATGATGCTTTCTTCATTCGCTGATGTGAAATGGGACCAATTAGATGAAGCCATTCCAGCGTTCTTTGCCGGCATCTTCATGGCACTTTGCTACAGTATCTCTTACGGTATCGCAGCTGGATTCATCTTCTACTGCTTAGTGAAAGTCATTACTGGTAAAGCAAAAGACATTCACCCAATTTTATGGGTCGCTACAGGATTATTCATCCTTAACTTCATTATCTTAGCTCTTCTATAAGAGTAAAAATCAGCTGATAGTGAACACGCTTATTTAAACTTTAGCCATAATAGGGCACCTAAGTATTTTTGCTTAGGTGCTTTTCCTTTTATTTCATGATAGGATAGAGGAGACAGAAAGGGAGTTGACTATGACAGAACAAACAACTGAAATCACTGCTTACGAGCGTTCCGTAGCGCTTGTGAAGGCAGAACTCACTCAATATAAACCAAAACAAATCGATACGGTATTAGGCCTCTTGCAAGATGGGAATACGGTACCGTTTATTGCGCGTTATCGTAAAGACCAAACGGGTTCTTTAGATGAGGTACAAATCCGTGAAATCGAAGAGCGCCAACGTTATTTGGAAAACTTCGAAAAGCGTAAAGAAGAAATTAGCCGTCTCATTGACGAACAAGGCAAACTGACGCCAGAGATTACGGCTGCGTTAAGCAAGTCGACAACTTTAACAGCGCTAGAAGATATTTATCGTCCGTATAAACAAAAACGCCGTACGAAGGCAACGATTGCTAAAGAAGCCGGATTAGAGCCATTTGCATTATGGTTACTCATGACGACGAAGGATTCTGTAGAGGAAAAAGCTGCCACTTTTATCAATGAAGAAAAAGCGATTCTAACGGTCGAAGATGCGATCAACGGTGCCGTAGAAATTATCGCTGAATGGATTTCCGATGAAGCAAAATACCGTAAACAATTACGTCAATTTACGCAAAAGAACGGTATCGTGAAGTCTGTTGTGAAGAAGGAAGAGCTCGACGAGAAGAAAGTCTACGAAATGTACTATGACTACGAAGAGCCCGTGAAATCCATCGTTCCTCACCGTGTGCTTGCCTTAAACCGTGCAGAAAAAGAAGATGTAGTCCGCGTGACGATTGAAGTCGACGTGACAACCCCTCTTACAAAGATTAAAGAAGAGAAAATCAAAAATCCGTCATCACCATCTGCACCGATTGTCGAAGGCGCGATTGAAGAAAGCTACAAACGATTCATCGGACCAGCGATTGAACGCGAAATCCGTAATGAATTAAGTGAAAAGGCGCAAACACAAGCGATTGCGATTTTTGGGGAAAACTTGAAGAACTTATTATTGCAAGCGCCAATGAAAGGTCAAGTCATCCTAGGGCTTGACCCAGCGTACCGTACAGGATGTAAATTAGCGGTAATCGATGAAACAGGGAAAGTGCTAGGGAAGTCTGTGATTTACCCTCACGTAGGAGCTTCAGAAGCGAAACGTGCTCAAGCAGGCGGACAATTCCGTCGCATCGTGGAACAATACGGAGTGACACTTGTGGCGATTGGAAACGGAACGGCTAGCCGTGAGTCTGAACAATTCGTAGCGGAACAATTACGTCAGATCCCTCGCAAGGTAGTTTATACGATCGTCAGCGAAGCAGGGGCCTCAGTGTATTCTGCCAGCGATATCGCGCGTCAAGAATTCCCAGATTACCAAGTCGAAGAGCGTTCCGCAGTCAGCATCGCTCGTCGCTTGCAAGACCCACTTGCTGAACTTGTAAAAATCGATCCAAAAGCCGTTGGGGTGGGACAATACCAACACGATGTGCCAGAAAAACAATTAGATGAGCAGTTAGACTTTGTCGTTGAAACAGCCGTGAACAAGGTTGGGGTAAACGTGAATACGGCTAGTGCCGCTCTTTTAGAACACATTGCCGGATTAACGAAAACAACAGCCGCTAACGTAGTCGCTTTCCGTGACG
>CALCML010000221.1 GCA_937967765.1 uncultured Carnobacterium sp. | reverse complement strand
GGGTTATATGAATTACTAAGAAATAGCGATTTAGATTTCTCAGATCGTATCTCAGTGAACTTAGATGAATATGTTGGATTAGCGCCAACGGATGAACATAGCTATCATTATTTCATGAAAGAGCAATTATTCGACGCGAAACCATTTAAACATAGCTATTTACCAGACGGATTGGCCGAAGATGTCGATGCAGAAGTTGTACGCTATGAAAACATTCTTCAAGAAAATCCGGTGGACTTACAATTATTAGGAATTGGAAGTAACGCGCACATCGGATTCAATGAACCAGGTACACCATTCACGCAACGCACACATAAGGTTCATTTAACAGAATCAACCATTGAAGCGAACAAACGCTTCTTCGAAAAAGAAGAAGATGTGCCACGCTACGCTTATTCAATGGGATTACAATCGATTATGGATGCTAAAGAAATCGTGTTAATTGCATTCGGACCTAAGAAAATCCATGCGATTAAAGGATTAGTGGAAGGACCAATCACAGAGGAAGTTCCAGCAAGTATTCTACAAAAACATCCAAAAGTAACTGTCATCTGTGATGAAGCAGCTGCAGCATTATTAACAAAATAAAGAAATAAACAAGGCGTCTTTCGGGTAACGGAAGGCGTCTTTTTTTGTCTTCAAAAGGAGTGAAAATTAACAGTTATGTTAATTAACAAATATGTTAATATCTAGTTTTCAAAATTTTTTCTGAAAATTTTTGGGAAACCTAAAAAAGTACTTGACGAAACGAGATTTTTAGGGTAACCTAACAATTGTAGAATCTACATAATTTGAAAGGATGAATTCATTGATTACGATTAAAAATGTTGGGGTATCGTATGCGATGCAACCACATGTTTTAAAAGATTGTAATGCAACCATTGAAGGACCAACCATTACTGGGATTATTGGGCCCAATGGTGCAGGTAAATCAACATTATTAAAAGCAATATTAGGACTTATTCAATCATCAGGAGAAATTCTGATTGATGGAGAACCCGCAAAAAAAGTATTACAGAAAATCGCCTATGTCGAACAAAAAAGCCAGATTGACTTTACATTTCCAATCACCATTCGTGAGTGCGTTGCTTTAGGAAGAACTGTTAAAAAGAAACCATTGCAACGATTGACGAAAGAAGATTGGGAAAAAGTCGATGAAGCCATTGAAGAAGTTGGATTAACTGATTTAGCATCTCGCCAAATCGGGGCTCTTTCTGGCGGTCAATTCCAACGTGTACTATTAGCGCGTTGCATGGTTCAAGAAGCACAATATATTTTCCTTGATGAACCATTTGTAGGGATTGATATGCTTAGTGAGAAAGTCATTATGACAATTCTCCGTAAATGGAAAGAGGAAGGGAAGACTATTTTAATGGTCAACCATGACTTATCGAAGGTGAAAGAATACTTTGACCAGGTGATTCTTGTCAAACACGCGATTGTAGCCTCTGGAAAAACAGAAGACGTATTCATTAAGAAGTACTTAGATGATGTATACGGCGGAAGTGTCTATATTCCACAAGGAGGTGAGCAACATGCATAATTTCATTGAAGGGTTAATGGAATTCCATTTCCTACAAAATGCGCTTGTTTCAGCAGTCGTGATTGGTGCGGTTGCCGGAATTTTAGGATGCTTCATCATTCTAAGAGGGATGTCATTAATGGGGGACGCTATCTCTCACGCGGTATTACCGGGTGTAGCGTTGTCGTTTATTTTAGGCATTAACTTCTTTATTGGAGCCCTCGTGTTCGGGTTATTAGCATCGTTCCTTATTGCATTTGTGAATCAAAATAGTACTATCAAAGGCGATACTGCTATCGGGATTACCTTTAGTTCGTTTTTGGCATTGGGAGTTATTTTGATTAGTGTGGCGAAGAGTTCAACAGACTTATTCCATATTTTATTCGGGAATATTTTAGCCGTACAAGATATTGATTTACTCATTACATTGGTGGTGAGCGTGATTGTAGTCGTCGTTATTTTAGCGTATTTTAAAGAATTACAAGTAACGAGTTTTGATCCAGTCTTTGCTCAATCTTCAGGGATGAACGTACAATTTTACCACTACTTATTGATGTTCCTCTTGGCGCTTGTATCGATTACCGCGATGCAAAGTGTAGGGACAGTTATGATTGTGGCACTATTAATCACCCCTGCAGCAACAGCGTATTTATATTCAAATCGTCTGAAAACAATGCTGATTTTAGCCGCAACGTTTGGCTCATTGTCATCAGTATTAGGATTGTATATTGGATATACGTTTAACATCGCTATTGGATCAACCATCGTATTAACAGCAGCAGCACTTTTTGTCGTAAGTTTTATTGTTTCACCAAAACAAAGAGAAAGAAGGAAATCTCATGAATAGCATGAAGAAACTTTTAGTAGCCGCTCTTGTGGTATTAGGAATTGCAGGATGCGCTACAAGTAAAGATACAAGTAAAGATAATAGTTCAAAGGCAGATACTGAAAAAATCAATGTGGTGACAACCAACTCTATTATTTATGATATGACAAAAAATATCGCCGGTGATTTAGTGAACTTACATAGTATTGTTCCAGTAGGACAAGACCCACACGAGTATGAACCATTACCAGAAGATGTTCAAAAAGTTCAAAAAGCAGATTTGATTCTCTATAATGGAATCAACTTAGAAAATGGTGGGAATGCTTGGTTCACGAAGATGGTGAATAATGCGAAGAAAGAAGCGAATAAAGATTACTTTGCAGTGAGTGATGGCGTAGAAGTGATTTACCTAGAAGGTCAAAACGAAGCTGGAAAAGAAGACCCTCACGCATGGTTGAACATCGAAAACGGAGTTATTTATGCGAAGAACATTGCGAAACAATTAATCGCAAAAGATCCAAAGAACAAAGAAACATACGAAAAGAATTTAGCTGCATATGTTGAAAAACTTGAAGCGCTAGATAAAGATGCTAAACAACGTATCGCGAAAATTCCTGAAGAAAAACGTTTAATCGTAACAAGTGAAGGCTGCTTCAAGTACTTCTCTAAAGCGTACGATATTAAATCAGCGTACATCTGGGAAATCAACACAGAAGAAGAAGGAACTCCAGAACAAATCACAAAATTGGTTCGTCAATTACGTGAATCAAAAGTTCCATCATTATTCGTAGAAAGTAGTGTGGATGACCGTCCAATGAAGACTGTTTCTCAAGAAACTGGTCTACCAATCTTCTCAACTATCTTCACTGACTCTATTGCAGAAGCAGGAAAAGATGGAGACAGCTACTACAGCATGATGAAATGGAACCTAGATAAAATTATCGAAGGATTAAGCAAATAAGAATTTGGGGCTCCTGGGGAACCGGGAGCCCCTTCATTTTGGAAATGTGAATAAGAACAATGAACAGCGAGGTGAAGAAGAATGAATAAATTTTTAAAAGTGATGTTTATCGTATTAAT
>CALCML010000220.1 GCA_937967765.1 uncultured Carnobacterium sp. | reverse complement strand
TAGGAAAATATGGTACAATGAGGGTATTAAATCTAAAGGAGAGTGTCAAAAAATGACAGTAGTATGGATTGTATTAGGAGTCTTAGCAGTAATTGTTCTATGGGCAATGTTTGCTTACAACGGACTTGTACAACAAAAAAACTGGGTTCAAGAAGCTTGGGCACAAATCGATGTTCAATTACAACGTCGTAACGACTTAGTTCCAAACCTTGTTGAAACAGTAAAAGGTTACGCAAAACACGAACAAGAAACATTAACTCAAGTAATTGCGATGAGAAACCAAATTGCAAACATGGGTAGCGATGTTTCACCACAAGAAAAAATGGAAGCATCTAACCAATTATCAGGTGCTTTAAAAACTATTTTCGCTTTAGCTGAAAGCTATCCTGATTTAAAAGCGAACGACAGCTTCTTAAACTTACAAGAAGAATTGACAAACACAGAGAACAAAATCTCTTACGCTCGTCAATTATACAATTCAAGTGTTGCGAGATATAACATCTCTATTCAATCAATTCCAACAAACATTATTGCTGGTTTTGGTGGATTCACTAAAGAAGAAATGTTAGAAACTCCAGTTGAAGCTCGTAAAGTTCCTGAAGTGAAATTCTAATTGACAATTCATTAGTAGGGAGGGAGTGCTAGGATGTTATACCAACAAATTGCTTCCAACAAACGCAAAACGCTGGTCGTGATTGCGTTGTACATGGCGCTCTTCATTGCAGTGGGAATCGGAATTGGATATTATGCTTTACGCAGTGTCGTCGCTGGGGTCATTATCGCCCTTGTTGCCGGCGGGTTGTATTCAATGATGATGATTGCAAATGCGACTAATGTAGTGATGCAATTAAACCATGCCAAAGAAATTACAGATAAAAATCAAGCACCGATGATTTGGAATATCGTCACTGATATGGCGATGATCGCAAAAGTACCAATGCCACGTATCTTCATTATCGAGGACGAATCTCCAAACGCGTTTGCGACAGGAAGTTCTCCAGAAAAAGCAGCCGTGGCGGTTACAACAGGGTTATTAGAACGGTTGAATCGTGAAGAACTTGAAGGAGTAATTGCCCACGAGTTTGGACACATTCGTAACTATGACGTTCGCCTTCAAACGATTGCGATTGCGCTTGGTGCCGTGATTGCCATGCTCGTCCAATTCGGAAGTCGCATGATGTTCTGGGGTGGCGGTAGTAGAGACCGAGATGATGATGATAACGGTGGTGGCGCAAATGCCATTTTCATGGTCATCGGTTTAATCGCGATGATTCTTGGACCATTTATGTCGACCATCCTGCAGTTGGCCTTGTCACGAAATCGTGAGTACTTAGCAGATGCGTCAGCAGTGGAATTCACACGAAATCCATACGGACTTATCTCTGCGCTTCAAAAGATTTCAGAAGCTCCGCCAATGACGGAAGCCGACAAGAAGAGTGCGGCGTTATATATCTCAAATCCGTTTGGGGAAGAAGGAGATTCACTCTTCTCAACACACCCATCAACGGCAAATCGTATTAAACGATTAGAAAAAATGTAGAAATTAGACTGGGGGCTCCTCAGTCTTTTTGTTTTCAGAAAGTGAAACTTTTTAACGATAAGAAAAGAGGTTAGATGGATGTCGTTTATTAGAAAAAATGTACTACTGGAAGAGGGAACGTTCTTTTATTATCTACATGAGGAAAGCCTCTTTCACGAAGAATCTTATAAGGAATTATGTGCGTATATTGAAGGGTTGGAATCTATTTCATTAGAGGACTTTAAAGATCTTGTTTTTCTTCATCACCAATTGATTCGTCATTTAGTGTATCATTTTGACCCTGTGGATATTGTTGAATTAAAGAGCTTTCCAAAAGATTATTGGGAAGTGATTGAAAGAATAGACATTGCGGTGAAAAGAATCACTCAGAAAGTCAAATGTTAAGAATGATTACACTTATAGAAGGTAAGAAAGAGAGTTGAAGAAATCATTTCAACTCTTTTTTGCGTATAAAGGGTGGAGAATCCACTTTAGAATGTTGCTAAATTGTTACAAAAGAAAACGGTTCACACGTAAAAATGTAATCTAATATATATGTTTTAGTAGAAAGAAATCCTATATAATGGAACATGATAAACTCTATGGAGGTGAGACTGTGGCTAAACAATTGTATATCCATTACGATAGCGTATCGAACCATGTATTAACGAAGTCGATTGCGTTTCGTTTGTCTGCCTTACCACAGTCTGAGATTCCGCAAAACCTTCTTCTCTTAAACGGGAAGTCCAGCCTTGCCACACACGATCCATATACTGGCTTCATGTGGGTGAAGGGGCGTAAAAATGTGTTAGCGTATCTCCAAGGGGTGGAAGAAGGCAAAGAGGCGCCATCGAACTGGGTGGACTTTGATTCGATTGATTTCGTACATCAATTAACGCCGCAAGAAATTGCAGACTTGCTGTATATTTCGCATGCGAAGACGCACTTGCATTCGCCGTTCTTCTATAAATTACAAAACAACTTTATTTACTTGTCACTTGAAAATGGCTACTCGAAAGTGTACTACCGTAAAATTGAGCAGTTCTTGCCTATCTTATCGGCGCAAGTACAAATCGAGATGACAGATATCTTGAACGAGACACCGAAGTTCTTATTCTTTGGTTCTGACAAAGTGGCTTCAGCGATTTCCATCGAAGCGCTCAAAGAAATGATGCCATTGTATCGTGAAGGAATCAGTCTTGCTTTTGATAAAGTCACAAAGAAAGAAGACAGCTACGAAGTGCCAATCTTCTTAACAGAAGACCGTTATCATTATGCCGATAAAGAAGTGACACAAAACGTTCGCATCGGACAACTCTCTTATAGCGAAACCTATCAAAACTGGAAGATTTCAGCAAAACTTCCAATGAATGACGCCATCTAAAGCACTTTTCACAGCAGATGTGAGAGGTGCTTTTTTGTGCGTTGGCCGTAACTTGTAACCGTTGGGCCGTTTTGTTATACTGAAAAGTGCAAGGTTATTTTCAAAATAACGTTCGAAGAGCCTAAATGAGGCGGTTCGCAGCACGCGAATAGTTTGGAGGATTCATATGAAAATTGTAGTGATTTACGGCGGAAAGAGTGCAGAGCACGATATTTCAATTTTAACAGCCGGTTCAATTATTAAAGAAATTTATTTCGAGTATTACGATGTGCAACCAGTGTACATTACAAAAGAAGGAACATGGTTAAAAGGAGAAGCGTTAAAAGCTCCTGTAGCCTTTGACCAAGCGCTTCGTTTAACCGAAGGAACTGTAGCGCATTTTGCAACAACAGAAGGCGAAACTTCAACAGGGGTTCGCATCCAACCAAGCGATATCGCTGGACCAGATACAGTGGTTTTCCCAATCTTACACGGACCAAACGGAGAAGACGGAACGATTCAAGGATTGTTCGAAATCTTAGACTTACCATATGTAGGTTGTGGCGTATTAGCCAGCGCAAACGGAATGGACAAAATTGCCAGCAAGCATTTATTCCAACAAGCAGGTATTCCACAAGTACCATTTGTACCTTTTGTGAAAGCTGATTTCGAAAAATCACCAGAAGCCATCTTCACACGTATCGAAGGAACATTACGTTACCCAGTATTCGTGAAACCAGCGAATATGGGTTCAAGTGTTGGGATTTCTAAAGCGACAAACCGCGAAGAATTAACAGCAGCCATCGAAGAAGCGTTGAAATATGACCGTCGAATCGTCGTAGAACAAGGAATCGACGCACGCGAAGTGGAAGTTGCGGTTCTTGGAAACGACGAAGTGAACACATCTGTGGTTGGGGAAGTCGTGAAACAAGCAGGATTCTACGATTACAACGAAAAATACATTAACAACACCACAACACTTCAAATCCCAGCAGCGATTCCTGAAGAAGTCTCTGCAAAAATTCGTGAGTATGCTGAAACAGCCTTCCGTGCGATTGACGGTAGTGGCTTAACACGTTGTGATTTCTTCTTAACAGAAGCTAACGAAGTGTTTATCAACGAAGTGAATACAATGCCAGGGTTCACACAATTTAGTATGTATCCAAAACTTTGGGAAGCAATGGGCATTTCCTATAAAGATTTAGTCGAAGAACTCATTCAATTAGCGTTGAAACGCTATAACGATCGTCACGCGAGATAAGGGGTAGAAAGATGAGTATTGGAACAGTTGCTGAAATTACAAAAGCCGTCGAAGCGATTGATTATCAGTCAGCACATCGATTTGAAGTCATCGAATCTGTAGCCTTCGATACACGAAAATTAGGTCCAAACAGCCTTTTCGTGCCACTTCAAGGGCAAACAGACGGGCATGATTATATTGAGCAAGCCATTCAAGCCGGCGCAATAGCTGTGTTGTGGGGAAGGAAAGACCTTACACCACCAGATGGTATCTGCGCAATTTGGGTAGACGACCCACTTCAAGCTTTTCAAAAATTAGCGAAATGGTACTTAGAAAAAGTTTCTCCACGCGTTGTCGGAATCACAGGTAGTTCTGGAAAAACAACGACAAAAGATATGACAGCAGCCGCTCTTGGCGCACGCTACCGTGTCTATAAAACACAAGGAAACTTCAATAACGATATCGGCTTACCACAAACGATTTTAGATATGCCGGAATCAACTGAAGCACTTGTCTTAGAGATGGGAATGAGTGATTTCCACGAAATCGAGTTCTTATCAAAATTAGCACGCCCAGAAGTTGTTGCGATTACGTTAATTGGTGAATCGCATATGGAACAATTGGGAAGCAAGGAAGGCATTGCCAAAGCAAAACTTGAAATCCTTTCTGGACTACAAGAAAATGGAACTTTCATTTATCCAGCGCATGAAGACTTAATTACAGCAGGCATTGCACAAGCTGAAAAACCAGCAAACTTCAAAATCGTTACAGTCGGTGAAGGAAGCAAGGAACTTTCAGCTAAGAACATTGAACTTTATTCAGACCACACAGCATTTGAATTAGTGACACCAACTGAAACTGTGGCGGTCACTTTACCAGTCCTTGGAGCGTACAACGTTTCAAATGCGCTACTTGCGATTGAAATTGCACGCACATTAGACGTCCCACTCTCAGATATCGTGTCTGCCTTAGCGAACTTCGAATTGACGAAGAACCGTACGCAATGGGTGAAAGGCCAAAACGGAGTAGCTATCTTGAATGATGCTTACAACGCTAGCCCAATCGCGATGAAATCGGTCATTAAATCATTTGTGTCAGTCGAAGCAGCAGGCCGTCGCGTCCTCGTTCTTGGGGATATCCGCGAGCTCGGTGAACGTTCGAAAGAATTACACGCCAGCATCTCAGAAGTCATTTCTCCAAGCGAAGTCGCACTTGTGTACTTGTACGGCGAAGAAATGGAAGCACTCTATGATGCGTTGAAAGGCCAGTTCGATTCAGTTGCCCTTCACCATTACATGGATAAAGAAGCTTTGATTGCTGACTTGAAGGCTGAACTCAAAGAAGGCGACCAAGTCCTTATCAAATCAAGCAACGGCACAGGCTTACTAGCAGTTGTCGATGCCCTAAAAGCAGAATAATAAATGTAAAGTAAAGCGAGAGGCGCACCAACGTCTCTCGCTTTTTTCGTCCCCTCCCTGAGAACTATCTATTATAAAGTGTCCCATTTCTCAACCACACCACGAGAAGCAAACCCACCGCCTCCTCCCGCTTTTTATTTTGAAACTGCTATTCCAAGTTAATTGACGCTGATTCCGAAGAATCTAGCGGATTTTATAATGGCAGTAATGGGGGATAGCATTCAAAGTGAATTACGTACTCTTGAAAATTTATTTTCTAGAGTACGTTTGAATCTTGAAAGAGCTTGAGACC
>CALCML010000219.1 GCA_937967765.1 uncultured Carnobacterium sp. | reverse complement strand
TATCTTTATCCTCCTCCCAATTATGTACCTAGCAGAGGATGCTAAGAAAAATAAAGAAGCCGACAACCGGTAAGCACAAGCGAACATCTTAGATAGTTTTTCCTTCTGGAGAGACTATCTTTTTTAGTGTCTCTTTTGCCATCCCTCGGCACGTATTGGTTTTAGAAAACAAAGCAGATTCGCTTGAAAAAGAAACACCACATAGCAAAGCGCAACTCCCATCGTTTGCGGTAGGGAGCAGACATATACTCTCTTCACGTTGATTTCGGAGAAGCTTGCGGATTTTATAATCGCAGTAACTGGGAATCGCATCGAATGTGAATTATGCGGAGTAGGAACTCATTCCGTACTCCGCATTTGAAGCTTCGAAGGTGAGAGACTCATGGAGGCTCGAACCGGTGCCCTGTAACAGCGATTATAAAAATAATCCGCAAGCATTCGGAGAAATCAACACCCGCAAGGGTGGCCTTTAAAAAGAGAAAATAACTGTGGAGCACCCCTCTAATTCCTACCACCAGCCCCCATGGGACAGCCCCATCCGCACTCTTGATGTGGAGCGGTTTGGTTTATTTCTTTTTCAAGCAAAATCTGCTTGCTTTTCGAGGAGAAGTTTTGTATAATAGTACGTGCCGTTAGGCCGTATGGCAATAGCGAACTTATGAATCGAGTCAGGTCCGGAAGGAAGCAGCTATAAGTAACGTTCGCTATGTGCTGTATGTACATAGAAGAAGAATCAGGCTGGACCAACGGTTCAGCCTGTTTTTATGAAAAGAGTATCCAGTGGAGGGAGAATAGTCGCATGAAAAATCAGAGTTTCCAAGAAGAAGTGCAGCACTTAGAAATCGTGCAGGACTTAATGGAACAAAAAGTGGCGATCGAGAAAAACCGATTGCAAGAACGCGACCTGGATATCGCTAGACAAGATACCATTCAGTATGGAATCCAACAATTAGAAAACCAATTGGAATCTCCATACTTTGGAAGAATTGACGTTCAATTTGAAAAAGACGAGAGAGTTGAGAAGATGTATATCGGACCTGCAACTTTCTTTGACGAAGACGACAATGTGCAAGTGTATGACTGGCGTGCTCCAATCGCAAGCCTATTTTACGAAGGAACATTAGGAGAGCTTCAATACGAAACACCAAATGGCTTCGAGAAAGCTCAAGCCTTCTTAAAACGCGATATCGTCATCCGTAAGGGTGAATTAAAATCTGTTTATGACATTGAAAATGAAGAATCATTATTGATGGATGCCTTAAGCGCACCAACAAACCGTGACGGACACCTAGAAGGAATCACGGCGACGATTCAAAAAGAACAAAATGAAATTATTCGTTTAAATCCAAAAGACTGGTTCATCGTGAATGGATGTGCCGGAAGTGGGAAGACAACGATTTTACTACAACGCATTGCGTACTTGATGTACCAAGCAAAAGACAAGCGTATGAGCGATATGCTCCTGTTGTCGCGTAACCAATTATTTGCAAAATACGTTTCACACGTGATCCCAAGCTTAACGGGAAGTGAATTGTACCAACAAACATTAGCGCAACATACCATCGAGCTTTATCGCAAAATGTATTTGCATAAAACAACGGCGCTAAGCCAAGTGCCAACGCGCAAAGTGTATTTAACAGACAGCGAGTGGATTGCGCTTGTACACCGCAATATCGAAGGCTTATCGGCGAAAGATTTGCCATACCGTGCCATCGGAATTAAAGGGCAAGCCGTATTTACGATGAAAGACTATCAAAAACTCGTCGAAAGCGTGAATACAGCATTACCGTTGCAACAACAATTAACACAAATGCAAACCGTGCTCGAGCGTACGTTGAAACGCCGTCTCACGAAGTTCTTTATGTCTGAAAAGGCAAAAGCGGTCTATGAATCAATGAACGCGATGCAAATCGAAGTGTTGATGAAAGACGTGGAGACAAAGAGCGAGACAGAGTACTACCAAGCGCTTGGACAAAAAGTGTTTGAGAAGGAAGTACAAGAAGTAACGCAACAAGTGGAAATGTTCGCATTCGTGGATATTGCTGCATTTGTGGTGAAATGGATGCCTGAAGCTAAAGCTCGTCGCCAAGAACTCGGCAAGACGGACAACGCGCCGCTTCCATTGAAGAAGATTGAAGGCAGCCGCATGCAAGTCACTGCAGAAGGAATCCGTCTGTTGCAATATGTCGCAACACGCGTGACGCCGGTTCGTGACTACACAGGCTTCAGCCACCTCTTCATCGACGAAGTGCAAGACGTGTCCCTCTTATGGCTTGGAACCTTATCCAACTATTATTTCCGTGCGAAATTCACGGTAGTGGGAGATACCTTCCAATCGTTCTCAACGGCTACAACGATTTTCACATTGGAAAAACGACACCCAGAACTCGTGGACTTGATTTTTGCAAACCGCACGTTAACGCACCGCAACTTAGCAATCAGTTACCGTTGTACGGCGCAAATTTCACGTTTCGCAAACGGCATCTTAAATTGGCCACTCGATAAAAATGTGTTCCCACGTTCAGGGGCAGAAGTAGCGGTATACTTAGAGCAAGAAGGCCAAGAAATGGCGCGCTTAAATACGTTACTAGAAGAAAGTCCAAAAGGCTACCATACGAGCGCAATTCTTTGCCGTACGATGGACGAGGCCAAAGCGTTGTACCAACAACTCGACCAAGACGACATTGCACTTCTGGAAGACAGCAGTGAGTCGCTTGGCAGCCGTTTCGTGTTAACGACGATTCAAGTGGCGAAAGGGATGGAGTTCGACGAAGTGATTATTTGGAACGCGACAGACGAAGCGTACCATACGATGAAAGAACAAATGATGCTGTATACAACATGTACACGTGCAAAACACCAGCTCTCACTCATATCGCAAGCAGGCAAAGAGAGCCGCTTTATCAAGAATTCGAAAGCACCGATGAAACGAATCGGGCAGTAGAATTTTTGGCAAATCTATACTAGAATAGAACTGTAAAATTTTGAAAAAGGCAGGGAAGTAAAATGGCTTATCAAGCATTATATCGAAAATGGCGTCCTCAAACGTTCGATGATATGGTCGGGCAAAGTGCGGTCACGCATACATTGAAGAACGCGATTAGCAATCACAAAACGAGTCATGCTTACTTATTTACAGGACCTCGTGGGACAGGGAAAACGAGTGCCGCGAAGGTGTTTGCAAAGGCCATTAACTGTCCAAATCAAACAAACGGTGAGCCGTGTAACGAATGTGATATCTGTAAAGGAATCACGAACGGAACAATTGGCGATGTCATCGAAATCGATGCTGCCAGCAACAATGGTGTCGAAGAAATCCGTGATATTCGTGACAAGGCGCGTTATGCACCAACGCAAGCCGAATACAAAATTTATATTATCGACGAAGTGCATATGCTCTCAACAGGAGCCTTCAACGCACTGTTAAAAACCTTAGAAGAACCGCCTCAAAAGGTCATCTTCATTCTCGCAACGACGGAACCGCATAAGATTCCAGCGACGATTATCTCGCGTACGCAACGCTTCGACTTTAGACGCATTACGTCGCAAGAAATTATCGACCGCTTGGCGTATATCCTTGGCCAAGAAGGAATCGAGTACGAAGCGGATGCTTTAAGCGTGGTGGCAAGATGTGCCAACGGTGGTATGCGTGACGCCTTGAGTTTACTCGACCAGATGATTTCATTTGGCGACGGCAAGGTGACGCTAGACGAAGCGATTCAAGTGTCGGGAAGTCTGACAGACGACTTGATGATTGATTTCGTGAAAGACTTACAAGAAACGAAGGCTGAAGAAGCCCTTGAAAAATTACAACAACTCTTCAAAATCGGAAAAGAAGCCAGCCGACTTGTCGAAGAATGGTTGGAATTTGCTAGAGACCTCCTCATCGCGAAACAAAGTGGCGAGGCAATCGGTCGTAGCGAGCGATTCCTTCAGTTCAAAGACGAAGTGGAGCCGGAATTCTTATACCGCTTTGTAGAGGCGTTAAATCAAACACAACAAGAAATGCGCTTCACGACAAAACCAACGATTTCGCTGGAAGTATTGACGATTAAAATGGCGCAACCGTACACATTGACGCCAAGAACCAGTTCTGGTGCACCAGCAATGCCAAGTAGCGAAGAAGTGCAACAGTTGCAACAACAAATCGCGCAAATGCAACAGCAAATGAACGCGTTGTTGCAAGGCGGAGCGCCTCAAGCGCAACAAGCACCGAAAACGTTGGCACCAAGACCAACGCGTGCGGCGTTTAAGCCAAATACGACGGCCATCCAAAAAATCTTGACGGAAGCAACTCGTGAAGACTTGTTGAAGGTACGCGAGTTGTGGGGCGACTTACTCAGTTGCTTGAACCCGCAAGAACAAGCGCTGTTGAGCCAATCAACGGTGAATGCGGCGGGGCCAAATGGATTCGTCCTTGGATTTGCGTACGACCACCTATGTGACATTTCAG
>CALCML010000218.1 GCA_937967765.1 uncultured Carnobacterium sp. | reverse complement strand
AGGAGAACACGAGATTGTTTGGAGTTATACGCCACCAGGATTACATCTTGGAATGTTCATTTCTATTTCGTCACTTCTCTTACTAGTTTTCCTATGGAAAAAGCATAAAAAAGGTTAATTATAAAATGGTCTCTAAAACAGAAAATGTTTTAGAGACTGTTTTTTTTCGTGTTTTTACAGGCCGTACTTTTGTAATTGAGAGGTGTTCATGGGTATAATGGCTTGTTAATTAGTGAAAGGGAAGTGATGAAGTGATGGATGCGACAAGTTTAGCCGAAGCTGTCCGTTTGAAAAAAGTGAGTCCATTAGAATTAGTAACAGAAACGATTCGACGCGCACACACGCTTAATCCTTCTCTGAATGCCATTGTTTATGAGCAATATGAAGAGGCGCTTGAAAAAGCGAAACATTTTCAACTGACGAATCAACCATTTGCGGGAGTTCCTATTTTTCTAAAAGACTTAGGGCAAGAACAAAAGGGAAGCATCTGTACATATGGCTCGCGTTTATTCAAGGGTGTAAAAAGCACTCAGACTGACAACTTTGTCAAACGTCTAGAAGAACTCGGCTTTATCATTATGGGTCGTACGAATACTCCAGAATTTGGATTCAAGACCGTCAGTGATGCTACTCTCCATGGCCCCATTCGAAATGCGGTGAATCTTGAGCGAAACGCTGGAGGCTCTAGTGGAGGGGCAGCTGCTGTTGTAGCAAGCGGAATTACACCAATTGCAGCAGCAAGCGATGGTGGTGGATCGATTCGAATCCCTGCCAGTCATAATGGATTGATTGGACTGAAACCTTCTAGAGGTCGTGTGATTGTTGGACCAGGTTCCTATCGTGGATGGAATGGCGCAACTGTTCATTTTGCGATGACGAAAACGGTCCAAGATACAAGAAATCTATTGTTCCATATGCAAGAGTGCCAAATGGGAAGTCCATTTCCATTACCGAAACTGAGTTACGAACAGCTTTATAAAACAGAAATAATAAAACCATTAAGAGTGGCCGTGTTGTTACAGTCACCAGTGGGAGAAGCGGTCTCTAAGGATTCGGTGGATGCCGTGATGAAGATTGCACATTTCTTTGAAAATCATGGGCACTCCGTAACGCTTTTACAAAAGGATCCTGTCGACGGTATCGCTCTGCAAAAAGGATTTTATATTATCAGTGCGGTTGAAGCAGCGTTGATGTTCCAAAATATTGAACGCCAGCTTGGACGCCACGTAACGCGTGATGATATGGAACTAATGACATGGGCGATTTATCGTAGTGGCCTGGATATTTCAGGAATGGAGTACTCTAAAGTGGCTTCAAGTTGGGAT
>CALCML010000217.1 GCA_937967765.1 uncultured Carnobacterium sp. | reverse complement strand
AAAAAGAGCCCTGGTTTCAGGTTAAACCAGGACTCGGAAAGCACAATTTCCCTAGTGAGCTATCCAAATTTTTTTCTGACGAATCAGCGCCACACACGCAATCACTACCACAATGAAAGTTCCGAGTGCTGCTGTTCCGTTAACAGTGAGAGAATATAACCATGGGCTCATTCCTTCTGGTGCATATTTACCCCAGAAAATAACCCCGGCAATATAGTGGAAGAAGTAGCGAACGCCTACTCCTACAAAAGCTGCAGTACAAGCTAACGTAATCGCACTTGTATATTTTTCAGCTTTTAACGCTTTTTGGAACGGACTATATAGAAGTCCTGCAAGTCCCATCACTGCAAATGCAATGACATATTCAATGAGTACTTGTTCAACAGACAAGAATGCCACTTTACCTAACGCGAAGTGGAGTAATCCCCATAGCAAACCTGCTGCTAAACCTGGTGTCAAGCCGCGACGTAGTGAAAAAATAACAAGAACAATTGCTCCCCACGACGGTGAAAACCACCCAGCAAAGTCCGGAATAAAGGACATCGCCATTGACAATGCTGCAATAATTGCAACTTCTACCCATACTAAAACATTTCTCTTCATGAAAAAAGAGCCTCCTTCGTTTATTGAAAAACACAAAGAGACTCCGTCTAAAACTTCGAAATCAAATACAATTCCTACGCACGTACTAACGTAACAGGTTCAAGGGTTTGTAACAACATCTCAGCCAAAATGGCACCCCTTTGTACTTTTCACATATTTAACTGTTTCTAATATACTATTGAGACATTTTTTTTGCAACCCTAAAACTCTGAAAATACATTTTTTTCGAAATTTCCACAAAAAAAGACTCCTAGGAATGCCCTAGGAGCCGAAATTCAAATCTCTTTATTTAACTCTGTTTTTTTAGAAAGTGTCACGTTTAATAATAACGCTCGGATGACAACACCGAAAATCCAAATCGCAATAAATACTAACGGATGAGCGACTACAACAGGAATTACTCCTCGTACACTCTTACAGTTTTGTAACCACTACTTGTGGTAATAGTTCTTCGATAAATGATTTTTCAGCAATTCCTACAGAGAAGGCTGTCGCACTTCCTGTAGCGGC
>CALCML010000216.1 GCA_937967765.1 uncultured Carnobacterium sp. | reverse complement strand
AAAGCCTCAAAAACGGGAGTAAGGAATACATTCCTAACTCCCGTTAATTCGTTTTGGTATCATTCCCTATTACCGCTATTATAGAATCCGTAAGATTTTCCATAATCAACAAGACATCAATTTTCCTCTCCAATCAAACACAAAACAGAACACCCAAGCATTACTGCTTGGGTGTTTGTTTATACTCCGATAAATTTAAATACATTGAAGGCCGTCATCAATACTAGAATGGCCATCAAGCCTAGATAGAGTTTTTCAACGGCTTCGTGTGTGAGTTTTGATTGGATTTTCGTTCCAATCCAACCACCGAGTACCGCAAAAATTGCAATCGCTAAAATCACGAGACTGACATTGTTGTATTTTTCAAAGTCACGAATGACGGTCCCCATCTTAATAATTTGGGCAAAGAAAATCATCAATATTGAATACGCAGCTGCGTCTTTGGCTTTCATCGAGAAGAAATAAACCAAAAGTGCAATATTCAGTGGTCCTCCGCCAATCCCTAGATAGACTGAAATGATACCGACTGTTAGCCCAATCGTCACAATCGCCACAAGATTCGTTACTTCTAGCGTGCGAATCCTTTCCTTATTGATTGTGAATAAAATAATCCCACCAATTAATAGAAATAAAATAACGGATTGTGTCGCACTGACTGCCTGACTGCCCCAACTATCTACGGCCTGAAGGAAAATCACGTCTCCAATTTTCCCACCAATAATCGACCCGAATGCCAATCCTAGTGCGATTTGTTTTTGGACATGAAATCCTTGCTTACTTCTTTTATAAATCGAAACAAGACACATCGTAAACACGGCCACAGTCGAGTACACACTAATCATGCTCGTGGCATCTATGCCAACGAAATCGAAGGCAGGTTTGATAATAATGCCACCACCTAAACCAGTAATCGCACCAATCATCGTTGCACATAACACGATAATACTATAAATAATAATATGCATTAGCGACCTCCAACATTACGGACACATCTAAACCCTAAATGGCTCGATGTTGAGTCCCACAATGCGCCATTAC
>CALCML010000215.1 GCA_937967765.1 uncultured Carnobacterium sp. | reverse complement strand
TCCATCCTAATTCTTCATGTCCACCACCAAAAAAAATTAGTTGTATAAAGAATAATGGCATCAGATAAATTGATACTCCATTTAATTCTAAGGAAGATACAGAAAATAGTATCAAAATTGCTAACATATGAATAATGAAATAAATACTACTATTATCTCTCTTATTAAATAAAAAATGTTTAAATTTTACATTTTTACTTCTCAAATATAATCCACTTGCAATAGCTGGTCCAAGTGCACCCACTATATGTAATATTCTTCCTATAAACGTTTCTAACCCCAAAATATCAGATTGTGTTAATACGGAAAGAAGTCCCCAAGCTATATAAGTAATTCCAAATGTATAACAAAGATAATTTTTTAAATTCTTTTTATCAATTTCTGTCATTTTATCATCCTTATCTTGATTAATTTATATCTAATATTTTTTCTGCTTCTTAGTTGCTCTCGCTTTAAAACTAACCATATTCTATCACAAAAATGCAAAAAGCCTTACAATCAAGGTTTTTCATTATACATTTGTTACAAGATTTTTTATGCTTTTACCAACAAAACTACACATTCAGCGTGGCGCGACTCAGAGGTTAGATAAAAGTGCTTTTTTGAGTTAACTTTCAAAAAAATGGAGTTTGTGAAAAAGCTATAAGGTAGCGCTTTGAAGGCTTCTCAACAAAATGAAACCTATTTACATCATTTACAAATTCTGAAGTTTGTTGGATTTTTCAACCTTCAGAAAAAGCTTGGCAGTAAGAAATATAGAGTGCCTAATTTTGAAAACAACAGCGGACGTAAAAATTCCAAAATTCACTTATAAGTGAATTTCGGGATTTCGACTGTCTTTGTGAAAAAGAAAAAACATCGCACATAATGTGCGATGTTTTGTTTTATCTCCAATGATCTCGAGTTTGGGCTACTAAGATGAGTCCTTTTGTAAAGGAAATGGTCATCTTGTCCCCTGTAAACTCATTGCTGACGAGAGCCACTGGGTACGCGTAGCTTTTTGAATCGAGCGTGTATTTGACATCGACGAGGGTGACATTTTCCACAGGAGTCATACTAATAAAGGAAAGGTACTTCGTAAAGTCCATCTTTTCAATCGTGTATGTGCCTGGCTGGATGAAATTCACGACATTCGTTGCATCCTCGAACACTACATACGGAATGAGCGGTGCTAAGTCTGGTCGAATCATCGTCCATAAGGTACTAATTGCGTGGTCTACTCGCCCGCCAAAAGAACCGAGCACATGAATCGGTGTCCCTTCATAATGCTCTTTTACCCATAATAAAGCAGCCTCAAAATCAGTATCGTCTTTCTCAGAAGGAAGCTGGACAATAGTACCCGCTGCCCCGTGAATCAAGTCGCGCTGTTCTTTTGTGACAGAATCAAAGTCCCCAATCGCTACTTCCATGGGAAGCTTCTGTTCTAATAACCGAAGAGCTCCACCATCGACTCCGACAAAACGGAAGTCTTCATAGGCTTTACCGTATCGGTTTTCTAAGAGCTCCTTGATGTCCTCTTTCGTGTTTGGTCCTCCCAAGACAATCACAACTTCCATCTTCGTCCCTCTTATGCTTCTTTAATTGAATCAATCGCAGCTTTGATATCGTCTGCGTAGTATACATATGAACCAGCAACGGCAACGTCTACCCCTGCTGCAGCGCAAAGTTTCGCTGTTTCGCCGTTCACTCCGCCGTCCACTTCGATTAAGTAGTGGTAGCCTTTTTCTTCGCGCAATGCGACTAATTCGCGTACTTTATCTAATGTTTCTGGAATGAATGATTGACCGCCGAATCCTGGGTTTACTGTCATCACTAATACTAAGTCCACTTCGCTTAAGACTGCAGAGATGGCACTCACTGGTGTTCCTGGGTTAATCACGACACCAGCTTTTACGCCTTCTGCTTTAATCGCTTGAAGCGCGCGGTGGATATGTGGCGTTGCTTCCACGTGAACAGAGATGTAGTCTGCTCCTGCTTTTGCGAATTGTGGAATGAAACGTTCTGGGTTTTGGACCATTAAATGGCAATCTAATACTAAATCCGTCACAGGACGTAATCCTTCAACGATGTTTGGTCCTAATGTTAGGTTTGGAACGAATTGTCCGTCCATCGCATCGATATGAATCCAGTCTGCTCCTAATTTTTCGACTTTCTTAACGTCTTCTCCTAGTGTTGCAAAATTTGCGCTTAAAATTGATGGTGCTACTTTCATGTTCTGTCTCCTCTATCTACTTTTTTCGTTTATAGACTGGTTTTCTTTGGTCCAGTTCTTCATAGAAATTCAAATAATGGTCGTATCGCTCTTGCCAAATGTCTCCTGATTCCACTGCTGCAATCACAGCGCAGTTTGGCTCATGTTGGTGCGAACACTCTCTGAATTTACATTCATGCTCTACTTCGACAAACTCAGGGAATAAATGCGGTAAGTCCTCTTTTTCAATATCCATAAAATCAACCGTACTGAATCCCGGAGTATCCGCAATCCACACGCCTTCGATTTCATGAAGTGATACGTGACGAGTCGTATGACGCCCACGTCCTAACGCATTCGAAATCTCTCCCGTTTCTTGGTTTAATTCTGGAATCATCTCGTTCAGCAAGGTAGATTTTCCAACCCCTGACTGCCCTAAGAAGATGACCTTCTCACCACGTAGACTTTCTAAAAGTGGCGCCTTATCCTTCATCACTTCTTGCCCAAAATAAACCGGATAGCCGATTTTTTCATAACGTGCCTTCACGTCCACGAGGCGTGACATCCCTGCCTCGTCCAGCAAGTCCGTCTTCGTAATCATGATGACTGGTTTCACATCCAAGCCTTCCAAGTAGACAAGGAAGCGATCCACTAGATGCGTCGAAAATTCTGGTTCGACAGCCGACATCACAATAATCCCGACATCCACATTGGCAACAGGCGGACGAACGATGGCATTCTTTCGCGGCAAGATTTTCGTTAGCGTTCCTTCTTGCAAGTTACTACTCTCGAACTCCACCACATCCCCAACAAGTGGCGATTGGCCTCGTTTGCGGAAAACTCCGCGCGCACGAGTTTGATAGATGACTCCATCCGATTCAATATAGTAGAACCCGCTCAACGCTTTAATAATAATTCCTTGAGTCATATGTACTCCTTCAAAGTAAAGATATCTTTATTATATAGTGTACGCCAACACATGACAAATGACTTGAAGAAAAAAAGCATTACTGAAAGGCACTGACCCCCGTAAATGAGAATTAAATAAAAACACCCCAAAAGTTAGATTTTCTGTCTAACTTTTTGGGGTCAGTACACTCATTTTAGAACCTATTCTTTGATTTTCAATAAGCGTAAACTGTTTAATGTTACAAGTAAAGTTGCTCCCATATCAGCAAATATCGCTATCCAAAGTGTTAACCAACCGGGCATGACCAAAAGTAATGCCACTAATTTAATCGCCAAAGAGAAGGTAATGTTTTGCTTGATGATTGCTAAAGCCTTACGACTTAATTTTATTGTATATGGCAATTTACTCAAATCATCAGACATTAAGGCGATGTCAGCCGTTTCTAAAGCTGTATCAGTTCCAGCACCACCCATTGCTACACCAACGGTAGATGCCGCAAGGGCTGGAGCATCATTCACGCCATCTCCGACCATCCCCACACTTTGATGTTTTTCTCGAAGTTCTTTAATAAAATTAAGCTTATCTTCTGGAAGTAAGTCAGCTTTAATATCCGAAACACCAACTTGTTTTCCGATGGCTGTTGCCGTTCTTTGGTTATCGCCTGTTAGCATCACTGTTTCGATTCCCATATTGTTCAACTTGCCGATAACTTCTTTAGACGATTCCCTCATTTCATCGGCTACGGCAATAAACGAAAGAATTTCTTTTTCTGTTCCTAACACCATCACCGTTTTACCTTGAGTTTGCATATCGGCAATTTTTTCTTTTTTATCGCTTGAAATGCTTCCGTGTAATTCCTCAAAAAGATTTTGACTTCCCACATAATACATTTCATTATTTATTTTGGCTTTAACGCCTTTACCTGTAATGGATTGAAAATCCTCTACTGTTACTTCATTGAATTTTAATCCATTTTCTTCTGCTTTTCGCATAATCGCTGAAGCAAGAGGGTGCTGCGATCCTTTTTCAATGGCTGATGTTATGGTTATTAATTCATTTTCATTTCTACCATATGTCACAATGTCTGTTACAGCTGGAATCCCTTTGGTTAATGTTCCTGTTTTATCAAAGGCTATCGCTTTTAAGTGTCCTGCTGCTTCTAAATGGATACCACCTTTAATTAATACACCATTTTTCGCTGCATTTCCTATTGCTGTAACCACAGCAACTGGAGTTGAGACTACTAAGGCACAAGGACAACCAACCACTAATACAGCTAATCCTTGATAAATCCATTGGCTCCAGTCTCCGCCAAATAATGGTGGAACTACTGCAATTAAAAGAGCTAGTATGACAATAGCTGGTGTATAGTATTTTGCAAATTTCTCGACAAACGCTTGAGAGGGGGCCCGTTCTGCTTGGGCTTCTTCTACCAAGTGAATGATTTTTGAAAGAGTGGTATCTTCAACTCGTTTTGTTACTTTAACCTCAAGTAACCCTTCTTCATTCAAGGTTCCTGCAAATACTTCATCATTTGTGATTTTCGTTACTGGAACACTTTCACCTGTAATCGCAGCCTGATTTAATGTCGATGTACCTTTAACCACTATTCCATCCATTGCTAACTTTTGACCGGGCTTAACTATCATGATGTCTCCAACTTGAATCTCATCAACATGAATCATCATTTCTTCATTGCCTCGTCGAATTAACGCTTCTTTTGGGGCAATATCCATTAAAGATTCAATAGATTGACGTGCTTTATCCATTGAATAACGCTCTAATGCTTCACTAATCGCAAATAGGATAACAACGGTTGCCCCTTCACCCCATTCACCAATAATTGCAGCTCCTATAATGGCAATAGTCATAAGCGTATTCATATCGAAATTTAATCTGCTTAAATTTTTGAGACCTTTAATAAATAACGAATATCCACCGATTAAAATGGACGCTGCATAACCAATTGTCGGTAGAACATGCTCTTCACCATACTGCTCTCCTAAGAACCAGCTAACTACAAGTAAAAGAGCTGATATATATACCTTAATGTTTTCTTTCTGCTTCCAAAAAGGTTCTCCTTCTACCCTTTGTTCTTTTTCATCTCGAATTTTTAAATTTTCAAATGCTCCTGCTTTTTCTAATTCTTCAATGGTTGTCGTCCCTTTAACATAAACTTTAGATGCTCCGAAATTTACTTTCGCATCCTGAACACCGGGAAGTTCTTTAACATTATTTTCAAAAATGGCTGCACAGTTAGTACAAGTAAATCCTTGAACACGATAGGCTTTCATTTCTTCTTCGAACTGTTTTGCTTTCCCACTAGACATTGATCTTCACCTCTTTCTTAAGTGCCAATGCAATCATCATAATTTGTCTGATATGCTCATCATCTAATGAATAAAATGCAAGTTTTCCCTCTTTTCGAAACTTAACAATCCCTTGCTTATGGAGCGTTCGTAGGTGATGAGAGGCATTTGCAACCGTAACACCTATAATATTTGCAATATCACACACACACAGTTCGTCATCTTGACACAATGCATAGGTAATTTTTGCTCTATTTTCATCTGCAATAGCTTTTAACATTTGGGCAACACTAGAAATATCTACTGTCTGTAAATTACCTTGTATTCGATTGACCTTTTCTTCGTCATAACAATAAATTTCACAAGTATCTTTGTTAATCATATTCTCACCTCAATATCATTCAAGTATTCGCTTGAACATAGTATGGCCCTTTTCATTAATTAAGTCAAGTGTTTTTTGGCACTGACCCCCGTAAATGAGAACTAAATAAAAACACCTCCAAGTTGGATTTGGCACAATATAATCAAATGCACATGGAGGTGTCTTTTTATTAAATTCTCACTTTTTGGGGTCAGTCCCGGAAAGCCAGCAATGCTTTTTTCTTCAATATTTATTTGTGCTCCCAGAAGCGTAGGATGTGTCCGTCCACTTCGCGTTCGCCACGATAGTTGTAGTCACGCTCAAACGCCGTGCTGTTTTCTGGAAGGAAGGTTGGTTGATTTCCGTACGTAAAGTTATACACTTCTTTTCCGTTTTCAACAGAATGGCTCATGCTTGCATCTACTTTATAAGGATCCGAAGAGGTATTTCCTTGAACCTTTGAATCAATGATTTTAACTTTTCCATCTAATTCCACACCGGCATGCGTAATCGCCTCATCCGTATACACCGGGTTCACGAATACATTGTTTTGAACAGTGATGCCTTTAATAGGTCCAAATGTTTCTTCAAAGTCGATGTTGCTACGAGGTTTTGAATGAGGCCAATAGAAATCATTCGTCGTTCCTGAATTTACAATCATGTTATCCTTAATTAAAATCTCGTTATTATCATCAAACCCGAGTCCAAAGCCTTCATTCGCAAAGACTGTTGACACACGAATTCCAGCGCCACCACGGCTATCTTTAATCAAGTTATTCGTAACTTTATGATTTTTCCCGCCGAAGATACCAACACCACCAGCTCTCCAACCAAGTTCAATCGTATTATGTTCAAATGAATTATTCTCCGCATATTCCTTAGTGTGAATACTACTTGAGAATGTCGCTAGAGAGTCATCCCCATTGTTACGGATATTCGAGTTACGCACAACAGAATTACGAGTTCCTTGCGTGAAGTTCACCCCGTCCGCTAAGTTATTACGAATACGGCTATTTTCAATCACCAAATGATCCGTGTATCTCATACCTATTGAGGCATAGTCGCCAATCCAAGCTCCACATTCGAAGTGTTCAATCCACATATGGTCGATTCTTGAATCTTTACCGAAGCTTCCCGCAAAGGCCTTGTATTGAGCCTTATCATCTAAATGGTCATAACGTGACGTTAAGGCTGATGTCATCGCAAAGTTGCTAAACGTCAATCGGTTTGAATCGTGGCCAATCTCGAATCCGCCTTGTCCTTTTTCATTCGTTGTGAAATTCAATTTCGAATACCACATTCCTGCCCCTGTAACGGTTAAGCCGTCAGCGGTCAAATGAATCTTTTTGTTAATCTTAAATTCACCTACTGGAATATAGAGAGTTTTCTTTTGTTCAATCGCTGCTTTTAGCGCTTTTTCAAACGCAACTGTACTATCTTGCCCATCTTTTGCACCATACGCTGAATCTGTGATTGAAATACTATTTTCTGGTTGAGGAATAGGTGCAGGGACATTTTCTAACTCCACAAAATCCAGCGCCAATTCAACGCCCTTATTCTCGATGGTCACTGTGTCTCCTGGCTCCACATGTTTCCCGAAAAATCCATGCACTTCGTCAAAACTAAAGCGCGCATGACTATGATCCGTCGCCTTTGTATCGTAGACATTACTTCCATCCACATATTGGTAGGCAGAGCTCGAATCTAAGTGGAAAGTGCGCATAGGCTCACCATTCACATAAATCGTAACATCGCCTTCTTTTCCATCTTTAATGGAATAGCGCATCGTTAATCCATCTGCGCCTTCCTTCGCCGTGAACGTCACACTTCCTTTATTATCAACTTTTACGTACGAATTATCGGAAGCTTCATACGCCAATGTATCAAATGTACGGTTGTTGACAATTTCCGCATCCTTCAACTGACCGTCCACCGCTTCATAGCGAAGATAGTTTTGATTCGCTCCATATTGATTTTCGTAGTAAATCTCATCCGCATTTACCACATTTGTAGGTGCGAGCGCCACAGCACTAAGCCCAACAAGCGCAGCCGCTAGTAAGAATTTCTTTTTTCCGTTTGAAACCATAATGATTTTCATCTCCATTCGATTCATTCTTCACACTTCTATTTTAAGAATGGACTTTGAAGCTCGAATTGCTTTTTATGGAAAATTCCAAACCCCTTTTTAGAAATCCTTCCCTGTCTTTAAAAAAATTTCAAATGTATAAACCCGTTTCTTTCCACGAAAATTCTAATTCCACATAATCTAGAAGGAAATCTATATAGTTTCGAATTTTCCAATGGTTATTCCTAAAAACGCATTCTTTTGAATAAATAGAAAAAAGAGTATAACTCACCACTATCGATGATTTATACTCTCTTGTTTACGAACTCATATTCACTACTTTTGATTTCTAATCAATTCACTGAATTTTTCAGAAGTTCCGCCACCCTCGTTAACTAATTTACCATTATTTAAATCTTTATTGATTAAAAAATGAACGTATAACTGTTTATCATTATTAATATAAACTTTAAAGATAATCCCACCCATTGGACTATGTTTAATGGAATCCATATCAATCTGATAGGATTGAATCACATCACCGCTCTTTAAAGCATCTTCATGTCTTAGCTTTAAATTATCTTCAATTATATTTTGCACTTCTTCACTTTTGACCGTATTAACCATTTCATTATACTGAACGTGTTGCATGATTTTTATTCCACTTATAACCAAACCAATAAGAATTAATACAGCAACAATTCCCATTATTATTTTTCTTATGATGTTCATCAGACTCCCACTTTAAATTATTTTTTAATAATAAAAGTTAACTAAACGTTGATATTTAAAATATCAAACCGCATTTTTTATCATCAATCACTAACTTTATCTCTTGGATTTTTCCATAAAAAGAAATATAAAAAATATCCTATCCATATAGCAAAAAAAAACATACGAACATGAGGATTAAATAAAACTGAAGAATCGTAAAAAGAATAGCCTAAAATCACAAACAATATATTTCCCATAATTCTTGATGATTTTTTAAAAGAGTAAACTGCTTTTTTAAACATTATTGCCACCCCACTGCTGTAATAGAAATTTAGAAGAACCAAGGATTTCCGTTCGCAAGAGCTGCAAACCCTAAAACCACCCTTTTTAGGGTGGTTTTTGAATTATTTTTAAAATAAAAATAGTATGAAAATCTAGTTATCCGTATAAACACTGGACTTATCACACTTTA
>CALCML010000214.1 GCA_937967765.1 uncultured Carnobacterium sp. | reverse complement strand
TCGTTGACCAAATTTTTATTGGACAAGGGGTAGGATACTTAGGAAATGCTGCGACGAATATTGCCTTTCCAATTACAACCATCTGTATGGCGATTGGTTTAATGGTAGGGATTGGTGCCGCGTCAAACTTTAACTTAGCGCTGGGCCGAAAACAGGACAAGCACGCTCGTGAAGTTGCTGGGACTGCAGTGGTGTTGTTGGTAACGGCTGGGTTAATGATCATGAGCGTGGTTCTATTGTTCTTACAACCATTATTGAACTTATTTGGTGCTACTGATCAGATTTTAGGATACGCCAGTGAGTATGCAGGGATTACAGCTTTTGGGATTCCGTTCTTCATGATTTCGATTGGTTTTAATCCCTTAGTTCGTGCAGATGGTAGGGCCACTTACTCGATGATGGCCATTATTGTGGGAGCTCTACTCAACACAATCCTGGATCCATTATTTATCTTTGGATTTAATATGGGGATTGCAGGAGCTGCGTGGGCAACGGTTATCAGTCAAATTGTTTCAGCAATCGTATTACTCGCGTATATACCAAGATTTAGATCCGTTCGCTTTGAGCGTAGCGACTTTAAGTTGTCGTTTGAGGATGTGAAAGTCATTGCATCTCTTGGTTTAACATCGTTCATTTTCCAAATTTCTGCGACCGTCGTACAAATTGTATCGAATAATCTTTTACGTACATATGGAGCACAATCCGTTTACGGTAGTGATATCCCGATTGCGGTTGGGGGAGTCGTGAGCAAAATCTTCGTTATATTCATTGCAGTTGTAATTGGGTTGAATCAAGGAGCACAACCGATTTTAGGGTTTAACTATGGCGCGAAGAAATATTCACGTGTGCATGAAACGATGAATTTACTACTGAAAGTAACCCTCATCTTATCGACGGTTTTATGGATTCTATTTGAAGGCTTTCCGCTTCAACTCATTCAAATGTTTGGAAGTGGGGATGCTCTTTATTATGAATTTGGAGTGAGATATGCACGAGCATTCTTATTCTTTACGTTTATTAATGGGACTACCATAATTGTGACAACCTTCTTCCCAGCAATCGGGAAAGCAAAATTAGGAGCGATTCTTTCTTTAACGCGACAAATGTTTGTTTTGTTGCCAGTGATGATTCTTCTTGCAACCAGTTTTGGAGTAGACGGATTGATTTTCGCAGGTCCAATTTCCGACTTTATCTGCTTTATCATTTGTATTGCTGTTTATATCCGTCAAATGCGCAAGATTCCAAAGACGGACGAACTTCTGGTATAATAGTTTGAAATACGGAAGGGGTAGGATTTATGGAATGGTCTAAATTACTTTCAACAAAACGTCTTTCTGGTAAAGAAGCAACACATCGCAACGAGTTTGACGATGATTATAAACGAATTGTAACAAGTCCTTCTTTTCGAAGATTACAAGATAAGACACAAGTATTTCCGCTAGAACGCTTGGATTTTATTCATACGCGACTAACACACTCGCTAGAAGTAGCGATGGTGGCTCGTTCTCTGGCAAAAGAGATTGTCATTTTATTGCAAGAGGAAGTACAGAAGAACCCGGACAGCAGTAAACAAGAGATGATTGACCATCAAGAAGATGTATTGAAAATTGTTGAATGTGCGAGTCTCGTGCATGACCTTGGAAACCCTCCATATGGGCATTTTGGGGAAGATATCATTCGCCAATGGTTTAAGAAAAACTTGCCAAGTATCCTAAAAGAAAAAAGCGATGTAGCTGAAGAGTTTTTAGCGAGTCCATATGTGTATGATTTCTATCGGTTTGAAGGGAATGCGCAATCGCTTCGTATTGTATCGAAGTTGCATGACTTCAAAGGTGAATTTGATGGGCTAGATTTAACTGCCGCAACGCTCAATACGATTCTAAAATATACGTACCCATCTTCTCATAAGAAAACAGAAGAGATTACCTCTAAAAAAGTAGGGTATTTTTTTGCCGAAGAAGAAGCCTTTAAAACGGTGACGGAGATTACAGGGGCGGGAACAAGCCGTCATCCATTAACGTTCATTCTTGAAGCTGCGGATGATATTGCGTATTTAGTAGCTGACATGGAAGATGCGATTGGAAAAGGTGTGATTTCCTTTAGAGATGTGCGAGAGTTCTTAATAGAGAATTTGAGTACAGATGTCTATAACGCTCCGCATTCCGTTCATACCCGCGAAGTGTTAACAACCATCGATGAG
>CALCML010000213.1 GCA_937967765.1 uncultured Carnobacterium sp. | reverse complement strand
ACTCAAAATCCAGTGCCCGCGAGGGCGTGCCGGTTCGACCCCGGCCGCCGGTATACGCGTGACGACAAGGTTTATAGGACCTTGTCTTTTTTTGTTTTGAACTTAAACGATGCTAAAAGTTACTAGAAATTTCTATAATAATCAATTTAAAGTGCATGCTTAATTGGTAAAATAAGTGAACTAACTTTAAAAATCATACAGGAGGACATTATGCTTTCGACAATACAAAATACTGCTACTTCAATTCTTTTATATTTTTTAATGGTCTTCTTTTCGTATGGGATATATCATTTTCTGAAAAAATGGAATAAGTCAGAAGAATACTTAAAAATAGCAAGGGACTTCTTTAAGACAACTTTGTTTTTAGCGATCCTTTTAACTTTTCAAATAAGCACTCCTATGTCTTTTTCGCTTGATTTGCCACTTCTTATCGTATATGGAGTAATAGCAATCGTTTTTCTTTTAGTATTGACTAAAAAAGAAAACAATCAATTTGTTTTACATACAAAAATATCTGCTATTCTATTGACACCGATTATTGAGGAAGTGATTTGTAGAGAGATTGCTTATAATGCTGAAAATCTTGTCTTTTCATTTATTCTTGGAACAATTATTTTTATTGTGCTGCATTTTGCATTTGATGTTAAAAGTATTGTTTATTTTTTCTGTATAGCTTGTCTGCTATTTGGCTTAAGGATGCAATCTGGTTCCGTTTTGAATCCGATTCTACTACATTCGATGATCAATTTCGTAGTAATTTTTAGAAAGTAAGGAAGTTCAACTAACTGAGCTTCCTTTTTTATATGCTATTAGTGACACTACAGCGTGTATCGTTTATAATGGAAGAGATAATAGAAATAATTTTGTTTATTTCAAACTTAAGGAGGTAAGTATGCGAATCGGTATATTTACAGATACGTACTTTCCACAAGTGAGTGGAGTTGCGACTTCAATACGTGTATTAAAAGAAGACTTAGAAAGACAAGGGCATAAGGTAATCATCTTTACGACGACAGATCCAAAGGTGACGGAACCGGAAGAGAATATTATTCGATTGGGTAGTATTCCATTCTTCGCGTTCAAGGATCGTCGTGTGGCGATTCAAGGGCTTGGGAAAGCTTACCGAATTGCGAAAGAAAATGAATTGGATATCATTCATACTCAGACGGAGTTTAGTCTTGGATTGGCAGGAAAATTAATTGCTGCGATGTTGAAGATTCCAACGATTCATACGTACCATACAATGTATGAGAAATATTTGCACTATATTGCAAAAGGAAAAGTTTTACGTCCTAGTCACGTAGCGTATCTTTCAAAATCATTTTGTAATCAAACAAGTGGAGTGGTTGCTCCAAGTCAAATGACGAAAGATAAACTCATTGAATATGGAGTGCTTCAAGAAATTCGAGTGATTCCAACGGGTGTGGTTGTACCTCCTCAAGAACCTGAAGTAGCAAATGCTTTAAGAAGCGAGCTTGGCTATTCAGATGATGAAGTGGTGTTATTATCACTCAGCCGTTTGTCTCAAGAGAAGAATATCGCTGCTGTAATTGCGGCGTTACCTGCCATTGTAGCAAGTAAGCCAAATGTGCGCTTATGTATTGCTGGTGGCGGGCCTGAAAGAGAGAAACTTGAAGCGCAAGTGGCAGAACTTGGCATGAACGATTTTGTTCAATTTGTGGGCGAAATCAAAAACGAAATGGTTTATAAGTATTATCAAATGGCGGACCTTTACGTGAACGCATCTGAATCTGAAAGCCAAGGGTTAACATATCTAGAGGCGCTTGTAAACCGCGTGCCAGTCATCGCTAAGAAGAACGATTACTTAAGCAGCCTGATTACTGCAGATGCTTTAGGAATGTTATTTGAAACAGATGCGGATATTGCAGATTGTGTCCTAGGCTATATTGAAAACCAATTAGGCAATGAAGCTGAAGTATCAGCGTTGCAAGACCAGTTATTAGCTGAAATTTCTTCTGAAACTTTTGGAGAAAGAATTGTGGATTTCTACGAAGCTGCGATTAATGGTTATCAATGGAATCAAGAACATTCACATAATATTATGAACCTTATGAAATTCTTACGTTTATCAACAAGTGAGTTAAGGGATGAAGAAAATGAAAATTAATACAGTTGGATTTATCGGAACAGGCGTGATGGGGAAATCCATGATTCGCCATTTACTAAAAAAATATAATGTTGTAGTGTACAACCGTACGAAGGAAAGAGCGTTAGACCTGCTAGAAGAAGGAGCGACTTGGGCAGATACACCTACAGAAGTTGCGAATCTTGCAGATGTGGTGTTAACCATCGTTGGTTATCCAAAAGATGTGGAAGAAGTTTACTTTGGAGATCAAGGAATCTTCAAGTCTACGAAAGAACATCTTGTGGTGGTGGATCTTACAACAAGTACACCAACGCTTGCAAAACGTATCGCCGAAGAAGCTGTAGCACGTTCCTGGGAAGCTCTTGATGCTCCTGTATCAGGTGGGGACCTTGGTGCTAAAAACGGAACGCTCTCTACGATGGTTGGTGGGACAGAAGAAACATTAGAAAAAGTATATCCAGTATTGGATTGCTTCTCTAAGACGATTGCACTTCAAGGGTCTGCGGGTGCTGGTCAACATACGAAAATGGCCAACCAAATTATGATTGCAGGAACGATGACAGGATTAACAGAGATGCTCGTTTATGCAAAAGCAGCAGGCCTAGACATGGATAAGGTACTACAAACAGTGGGTGCAGGAAGTGCGGCTAACTGGTCGCTTTCGAATTACGGACCTCGTATTTTAAAAGAAGATTATTCACCAGGTTTCTTCGCAAAACATTTCCTAAAAGACTTAGGAATTGCACTGGATGAAGCAGAAAGAATGCGTCTGTTTTTACCAGCAACATTACAAGCGAAAAAACTCTATGAAACACTTTGTGATGATGGTTTTGCAGACGATGGAACTCAAGCTTTAATCAAATTATATTGGAACCTACCAAATGAATAAAAAACTCTTAAATAGAGTGGTTATTCTTACTATCAGAGATAGGTTTTATGGTAGAATAATGAAAGAAAGTTTGAAAGGGGTAGTAATTATATGAAACCTTCACAATTGGTGGCAATTGTCCAACGTTTACAAACAATGGCGGCACAAGATTCAGATATCGAGGTGCGTCGCTTCGAAAAAGATGGCGTTGAAAAAGCTATCGTTACTTTTAATCAAGAAACAAGTAGTTTTGAATTAGTAGATGTAGAAACAAATCAAACATTCCAATTTGATGATATTGATTTAGTGACAATTGAAATTTTTGAAATGTTACAAGATTAAAATAATAACTGTGAGTAAAGCCACGGCGCAGAGTGTCTGTGCTGTGGCTTTTCAATATATTAGATGAGGATTGAAATAAATGAAAATTGCGTTATTAGGATTTGGAACAGTCGGTAGTGGTGTATACAATATTTTAAAGAAAAATGCATCAAAATTAGAACGCGTTCTACCGGAAGAAATTGAAATTAAGACAGCGTTAGTAAGAGACCCAGAATTGATGGAACAAACAGATGTTGTATTTACAAACAATATTAACGACATCGTTCATGACCCTGAAATTGAGTTAGTGGTTGAAGTGATGGGTGGCATTACAACGGCTTATGAATATGTGAGAGCTTGTTTACTCGCTAAAAAATCAGTTGTAACAGCTAATAAAAATCTGATCGCCGTTCACGGAGTTGAATTGACAACCTTAGCTAAACTTGAAGATGTGTACTTGTATTATGAAGCGAGTGTCGGCGGGGGGATTCCTGTTCTACGTCCGATGGTGCAGCACTTTGAAACAAACGATGTGGAATCGATTGTTGGTATCGTCAACGGAACAACAAACTTCATTTTAAGCTCTATGGAAAAAGAAGGACTCAGTTACGAAGCAGCTCTTAAGATTGCTCAAGAAAAAGGCTTTGCGGAAGCTGATCCAACAAGCGACGTGGAAGGCCACGATGCAGCTTATAAATTAATGATTTTGACTCGTTTAGCATATGGCGTGAATGTTACTTTTGAAGAAGTTGCTAAAACAGGAATTTCTGGAGTCACTACTGCTCATATGAAGGTGGCTTCTGAGAATGGATATGCGATTAAGCTTCTTGTCAAAGCGCTTAGTGATGGCGAAAAAGTTTCTCTAGAAGTTGCACCAACTTTTGTACCAGCAAATCATTTATTAGCACAAGTACATTATGAAAACAATGCGATTTCTGTGACAGGAAACGCAGTGGATGAAGTTCTATTTTACGGTAAAGGAGCAGGCTCACTTCCAACAGCAACAAGTGTCTTGGCAGACGTGGTTGAAGTACTTCGCCGCAAAGGTAATGGTAGTGCGGTTGAAACATTTGGTCGTGTAGACAGCCCGTTAGTGGAATTCAGTCCAGAGGCTGCGACAAGTTCTTATTTCGTTTATGGAAAAGGAAACTTGGAAGAAGCTCCGTTCAATGGAGAAGTTGTATCAAACAGCCAAGGAGAGTTCGGAGTTCGCTATACAGCTTTGACAGCAAGTGAGTTAGCCAAAGTGAAAGAAGCTTTTGCTCATCTAAATGAAGTCGCTATTTATCCAATCTTGGAGGAAGCATAATGGCATTAACAATTAAAGTTCCAGCAACTTCAGCCAATATCGGGCTAGGATTCGATTCGCTTGGGATTGCAGTGAATTTATATTTAACACTTCACGTAGGGGAACCTTCTAACGAATGGGTGATTTCACATCCGTTTGGAGAAGAAATTCCGACAAATGAAGAAAACTTAATTATCGAGACGGCTTTAAAAGTTTGCCCAACATTAGCACCGCATAAACTCGTATGTGAAAGTGAGATTCCTCTAACAAGAGGACTCGGAAGTAGTTCAAGCGCGATTGTTGCCGGAATCGAATTAGCCAATGTATTAGGCAACTTACAGTTAACTAACGATGAAAAAGTTAAATGGGCAACCCTTTTTGAAGGACATCCTGACAATGTTGCACCAGCAATCTTAGGAGGCGTCGTTGTCGCTACTTATGATACTCACACGCAAGAAGTGTTGACGGTTCATAAAAATGTAGAAGCTCCGATTGCAATGGTCGCTGTCATTCCAAACGTTCAATTATCAACGAAGAAGAGCCGTGGCGTACTGCCAACTTCTTTAGCATACGGTGAGGCAGTAGAGGCAAGTAGCCGTAGTAATGTTTTAGTGGCAGGATTAATGATGGAAGATTGGAAAGTCATTTCATCAATTGTTGAGAAAGATTTATTCCATGAAACGTATCGTTCAACCCTTGTTCCTTGGATGGAAGAGGTTCGTACGATTACAAAAAATGAAGGCCTTGATACATGCGGAACTTACCTAAGTGGGGCAGGCCCAACGGTGATGACATTTGTTCATAAAGAACAAGTTGATCGTTTTGTACAAACATTAGAAAAGTATTTAGAAACAACGCTGAAAGATTGCGCGATTCGTGTGCTTGAAATTGATGCACAGGGCGTTTACGTAAAGTAGAAGGAGAACTATGGCACTATTCAAACCAACGTGGTTTAAAAAGACCTTTCAAGAGATTACCGTTCCTTTCTTAGAGGAGAATGGAATCGAAGTTGTCTTAACCGATTTAGATAATACGCTAATTGGCTGGGACGAAAAAGAAATCGATGAAAACTTACTTGCCTGGGTACGTTCATTAAAAGAAGCAGGCATCAAGATTGTTCTTGTATCGAATAATAATGAACATCGTATCAAAGATGCTGCAGAAAAGTTGGATGTCCCATATGTGTATCCTGGCTTGAAGCCACTGCACAAGGGGTTCAAAGCGGCACAACAATTACTGAATTTTGATAAATCGAAGACGGTAATGGTGGGCGACCAATTATTGACAGATATTCTAGGAGCGAATACATTTGGAGTTAGAACCATTATCGTAAAACCTAGAAAAGAGAGCGATGCTTGGAAAACAAAAATCAATCGTTTCTTTGAAAAAGGAATTTTTGTAGTGACACAAGGTGTGTCTTATCATAAGAAATGGGAGGAGGATTAATCATGGAACAGTATGTATGTATTGGATGTGGAGCAACAATCCAAACGGAAGATCCAAAAGGAACGGGGTACACACCGCAAAGTGCATTAAATAAAATGCTGGAAAGTGAAGGCCCTCTCTATTGCCAACGTTGTTTTAGACTCCGCAATTATAATGAGTTGCAACCGGCATCTCTAACAGACGATGACTTCTTAAAGATGTTAAGTAGTATCGCTGATGAAGATGCGTTAGTTGTGTTTGTGGTAGACTTATTCGATTTATATGGAAGTATGATTTCCGGATTGAAACGTTTTGTGGGCGATAACCCGATTTTATTTGTAGCCAACAAAGTGGACTTATATCCAAAATCGGTGAACCGTAATCGTCTGAAAGCATGGATCGAACGTCATGCAAAAGAGTACGGCATTAAACCGGTCGACACCCTTCTTGTGAGCGGCCATAAACGGATTCAAATTGACGAATTGCTAGAGAAGATTAACGAGTACCGTAAAGGGAAAGATGCATATGTCGTTGGGGTAACAAACGTAGGAAAATCAACACTAATTAATAAGTTGATTCAAAGTATTGGTGAAACAGGCGAAGTGATTACGACGTCTCAATATCCAGGAACAACTCTTGGACAAATTGATATTCCATTTGATGAACATTCTTCATTAGTGGATACGCCAGGGATTATTCACCGTCATCAAATTACGCACTACTTAGCGGAAAAAGAAATGAAGAAAGTCTTACCGCAAAAAGAGTTGCAACCAAAGACATTCCAATTAAATAGCGAGCAAACAATTTTTATCGGTGGCTTGATTCGTGTCGATTACGAACAAGGAGAACGGAATTCATTTACCTTCTATACACCGCAAACAATCGACTTGCATCGAACGAAGTTGGAAAAGGCGACAGAGTTTTATGCAAAACATGCAGGAACACTTCTAACGCCACCAACAGGAGACAATATGAACTTGTATCCAAAATTAGTGAAGAAGACATTTACGATTAAAGAAAAAACGGACTTAGTGATTGCAGGCCTTGGTTGGGTAACGATTCAAAAACCAGGTACGGTATCTGTATGGAGTCCTAAAGAAGTTGACGTGATTCAACGTCAATCGATTATTTAAAGAAAGGAGAGCTTTCATGGAATTAAAAGGGAAAGAAAGACAGTTCTTCAAAAAAGAAGCACACTCGTTGAAGCCAATCTTCCAAATCGGAAAAGGCGGACTTAGCGAAGAGATGATTCATCAAATTCAAAACGCTGTTGAGAAACGCGAATTGATTAAAGTGACTTTATTACAAAACACACTAGAGGAGCCACAAGAAGCTGCAGAAACGATTGCAGAGGCGACTGGAAGTACCATCATTCAAGTGATTGGACATACAATTGTGTTATATAAAGAAGCACGTAATCCAAAACATAGAGATCTTTCAGTACGATTTGCAGAATTCAAAAAAAGAGGTCGATAGACGATGGTTGCTGAACTCAATATTTTTTCTGAGACATTAAATAAAACTGAAAAATTCGGAGAAGGAATGCCGGTAGAACGTGTCGGGCTTATCGGCGGTAGTTTTAATCCGCCACATATTGCACATTTAATTATGGCAGAACAAGCGCGTGTGCAATTAGGATTAGACAAGGTGTATTTTTTACCGAGTCATATTCCGCCACATGTAGATGAGAAAAAGACCATTGATGCGAGTACTCGTGTGGAGATGACACGTCTTGCGATTCAAGATAATATTTATTTTGAAATTGAGACGATTGAACTTGAGCGTAATGAGAAGAGTTATACGTATGATACAATTCAGCTCTTAAAGAGACGAAATCCGAATACGGAATATTACTTTATCATTGGTGGAGATATGGTGGATTATTTACCGACATGGCACCGTGTGGATGAATTAGTTCATGAGGTACAATTTGTAGGAGTGGAACGCCCAGGATATGAAAAAGAAACACCGTATCCAGTGTTATGGATTACTGCACCGAAGATGGATATTAGTTCGACACAAATCCGTAAGAATGTTCTATTCCAACAAAGTATTAAATATTTAGTTCCGGAATTAGTCGAAGCCTATATCGCAGAAAAGGGGTTGTATTTAGAATGAGCGAAGTACAAAGCTTTGAACCTTATACAACAATGACAAGAGAAGAGTTGTTGTCTCATGTTCAGTCAAATATGAGTGATAAGAGATATCAACACTGCCTGCGTGTCGAACGAAAAATATTAGAATTAGCAAAGCTTTACGGCGTCGATGAAAAAGCAGCTGCGTTTGTAGGGTTAGCGCATGATTATGCCAAAGAAATCCCAGTGGACAAACAACAAGCTCTCGCCAAAGAAATCGGACTTCCTGAAATGTATCACCATGAAGGCTCTGAAATCCTGCATGGACCTATTGGAGCGTACTTGATTTCAAACCTATGCGGAGTAAAAGACGCAACGCTGTTAGATGCCATTCGTGAGCATACGATTGGAGGACTTCAAATGAGTCTTCTTTCGAAGTGTCTCTTTGTGGCAGATGCAATCGAAGACGGAAGAAATTATCCAGGTGTCGATGTTGCAAGAGAAATCGCAGCGAAAAATATCGATGATGCGGTCTTTTATTTATTGAAGCATACATTGGAATTTTTATTGGAAAAAGAAGTCTCTATTTTTCCAAAAACAATAGAAGTTTATAATCATTATTTGAAACAAAGAAAAGGAGAATAGAATGGAACATACAAGTAAAAAATTATTACAAGTTGTTTTAGATGCTTGTGAAGACAAGTTAGCACAAGAAGTGGTTGCACTAGATGTAGCAAGTCTTACACCAGTTGCAGAATATTTCGTGATTACACACGGTAAAAACGAAAAACAAGTTCAAGCGATTGTCGATGCTGTAGAAGAAGCGGTTGAAAAAGAAGGCTTCGAAGTAAGAAGTATCGAAGGTAAAGATGGTGGCAAATGGATTTTAATGGACTTAAACGATGTGATTGTCCATGTATTCTATTATGCAGATCGCGAATTCTATAATTTAGAAAAATTATGGAGCGATGCACCAATCGTGAATATTGTGAGTGAAAACTAATGAACTATCAAAAATTTGCTCATGTATATGACCAAGTGATGGATCAACAACTCTACGAGGAATGGACGGACTATGCAGTTCGTTCTTTTTCGCATAGTGCCAAAAGACCGGTTCGCAAAGTGATGGAACTTGCTTGTGGGACTGGTGAAGTATCCTTGCGTCTTGACGATAAAGGATACGAAGTCATTGGAGTTGATTTATCCAAGAATATGTTAGAAATCGCCGAAAAGAAAGCGCAAGGTAGATCTATCGAATGGCTTCAAGCGGATATGCGAGTGCTCGATGATGTGCCGACAACAGACGCCGTAACGCTGTTTTCAGATTCGCTCTGTTATTTAACGAACTTTGAGGATGTTGTTTCAGTCTTTGAAGCAGTGTACGACCATTTAGAAGAGGGTGGAATTTTTCTTTTTGATGTGCATTCGCTCTATCAAATGCAAGAAGTCTTTCCAGGATACCAATATCATTTCGTGGAAGACGATTTTGCATTTCTATGGCAAAGCTATGAATTAGACGAGCCAGGCAGTGTAGAACATGTCATTGATATGTATATTAAACAAGAAGACGGCAACCTGTACGAGCATTTCCAAGAAGTACATGAGGAACAAACTTTCCCAATTGAAATGTACGAAGCAGCGCTGGAGATGGTCGGATTCACAAATATCAAAGTGAAGGCTGACTTCGGGCAAAGCGAAGTACAAGAAACGAGTCCGCGTTGGTTCTTCCAAGCGGTGAAATGAGGCTTGTGTATGAAGGTATGTGGAGTAATCGCAGAATTTAATCCATTTCATCAAGGCCATGCCTATTTGTTAGAACAAGCACGCAGGAAAACAGATGCTGATGTCATTGTTGTGGTGATGAGCGGAAACTGGGTGCAACGAGGTGAACCTGCTATTGAGCAGAAATGGAGTCGCGCGAAAGCCGCGCTTCAAAATGGAGCCGACGTTGTGATTGAGATGCCAACTGCGGTGAGCTGCCAAGCAACAGACCGTTTTGCAAAAGGTGCAGTAGAAATCTTGCAAAAAGTGGGATGCGACTGTTTAGCATTTGGCTGTGAGAGTGGCGATGGGACATTTTTCGAAGAAGCTGTATCTCAGCGGGAAGCTATCGAAAAAGAAATTAGTCGTTTTGTAGAAGAGAACCGATCACTAACTTTTGCAAGCCAGTTAACGCAGCTTGCTGTGAAAGAGTTTGGAAAAGAAAGTACCCTCGTAGAAGCCTTGCACTCACCAAACCAACAATTGGGGTTATCGTATGCCGTTGAAAATGCTAAGGGTGAACATCCAATGAAGATTGTTCCGATTACGCGATTAGGAAGTGGACATTTGGATGATGCGTTAGACAAAACCGCTTTTGCCAGTGGAACAGCCTTACGAAAAGCACTAAAAGGGAATCGTGATGAGAAAGTATTACGAAAACAACTTTCCTATGTACAATTCGATGAAGAAGAGTACAAAAACGATTGGGGCTACTATTGGCCACTCTTGAAGAGTATCGTTTTAAGAAGTACTGATGAAGAGTTATGCGCCATTTATCAAATGGAAGAAGGAATCGAGAATCGCTTGAAGGAAGCTGTTCGCGTTTCTTCAACGATTGGGGAGTGTCTCCAACATCTCAAAAACAAACGATGGAGTTGGGTAAGGTTGCAACGACTTCTCATTTATGTTTTACTTGGAATAACCAAAGCGGAAATGGAAGACTATTGGAGTCGCCCGATTGAGCAAGGAGTTGTTCTTGGATTTACTTCAAAAGGCCAAGAATGGTTGAGGCAAATGAGGGAAGTAGAGTCATTCCATTTAATTACCAATTACGCAGCGCATAAAGATGAACGCCAAGAAAGTTGGGATTTATTGTATGATTTCTGGAATCCATCCAAGCAAATTTCTGCAACGGTCTTTAAGCCGGTTCAAGTGAACAAAGAGGAAGGATTTTAATCTCTGTTTTTTCAAGCTTGTAAAGTAAAAAGCTTTGACAAACTTTCAATAAACTAGTATAATTCAGTATGTTGCTTTAGGGGTGAAAATTGTGAAAATATCAGTTAAACAACTTCAGGATTCTCAAGGGACTCCAAATTACTTTGATACAGAAATTAATGTGGAAGAGGCATTGAAACGACGAGATGATTCGATTCTTGCTGTTTCGCCAGCACACATCAAAGGATTTCTTGTTTATCAAAACGAATCAGTTGTAGCGCAATTTACTTGCGATGTTGATATCACACTTCCTTCATCCAGGTCTTTAGAGCCAGTGGTAGTTCCACTCCACATTGATATTGTGGAAAGATATGTCCCATCCCATTACTCAGTTGATGAGAAAGAGCTAACAGAAATTGTGATGCCTCTTGATGGTGATTGGGTTGACTTAGAACCCGCTGTGGAAGATCATATTTTACTTTCAATTCCTTTACAAGTCTTATCGCAAGAGGAATTGAGTGAAGATAAAATGCCTTCTGGAAACGATTGGGAGGTTGTAACGCAAGAAGCTCTTGAAGAGCGACGCAAACAACAAAAAGAACAATCGGTTGATCCAAGGCTAGCGTCTTTACAGTCTTTCTTCGAAAAGGATGAGACTGAGAAGTAAAAAGCATTATGTAAAGAAGATTGATTAGGAGGTGTACAAAAATGGCAGTACCAAAACGTAAAACATCAAAAGCGAGAAAAGCAAAACGTCGTACTCACTTCAAATTAGAAGTTCCAGGTTTGAGCGCATGCCCATCATGTGGAGCATTAAGAAAGAGCCATCACGTTTGTCCTGAGTGTGGTTCATACGACGGAAAAGAAGTTGTTTCTAAAGAAGCATAATCATAAACGTTACAAAACCTTAGACAGTTGTCTAAGGTTTTTTCTTTTTTAAAACTGTAAAAGTGTAAATGTATCATTTATGATACGTATCATAAATGATACATTTAAAAATATTATGAGTTTTAAGAAATCTATTGTAAACTAGTAGTGATGGAGGTGAGTCAATGTTATTTTTTGAAATCTCGCTATGGTTAGCATTTATTTTTAGTTTTGTCGGCTTTACGGTCGTTTTTGGGAATCGAATCTTCTATAATGAGACTCGCTTCATAACCATTCGTGAAATTATGACACCAATGCTATTATTAATCTTGCATACAACAAGTGTGAATGTGTTTGGATATTCATGGTTTAGTTTTGCTACGCTTGGATTTGCTTTGATTGGATTAGCATTGTTATTTTATAAATTAAAAACAGGGAAGCTCATCCTTAGACCTTTCCTCCACCAATTGTTCTCGATTGCGTTTTTATACTTCGGTGTACTCGTAGTTCTTATTCAGGTGGGTAGATTCTTTAAATAATCGCATTATATCAATGATAGTAAGCTCTTTACGATTGAGTCGTAGAGAGCTTTTTTTGTGCTTCAAAAACAAAAAATGGGGGAGAAAAAACTTTTTTTAACTTTTTTTGGTAAAAAAGTGGTGAAAAGTGGTGGGATGTGGTAAACTATGGTTACTAAAATTATTGGAATGGAGGAGTCTGCATGTTAATCGGTGAATATCAACATACTATTGATGCAAAAGGACGTATGATTGTGCCTGCTAAATTCCGTGAAGATTTAGGTTTCACCTTTATCGTGACACGCGGACTTGATGGCTGTTTATACGGTTATCCTCTCGAACAATGGGAGCTCATTCAAAACAAATTAAGAGACTTACCACAGTCGAAAAAAGATGCACGTGCCTTCACACGTTTTATGAACTCTGCTGCGATTGAAGTAGAATTCGATAAACAAGGTCGTGTAAACATCTCACAAACGCTACGTGCGTATGCGGGATTAGAAAAGAATTGTCGCGTTATCGGGAACAATGATCGTATTGAGATTTGGAACGAAGAACGTTGGCAAGAATATATTGCTGAAACTGAAGAGAATTTTGAAGAATTGGCCGAACATATGATTGATTTTGGCTTTTAGAAAGGGAAGGGACCATGTTTAAACATATCACTGTATTGCTACATGAAACGGTAGATGCATTATCCATTAAGCCAGACGGAATCTACGTAGACTGTACGCTTGGTGGTGCTGGACATAGTCAATACCTGCTTAGCCAACTAACAACGGGTCATCTTTATTGTTTTGACCAAGATATGCAAGCTATTAACCATGCGAAGGTTCGCCTTGCTAAAGAAGTCGAAGAAGGGAAAGTGACGTTTATTCACGCGAACTTCCGTCAATTAAAGAAAGAACTTGGAAAATTAGGTGTTTCTAAAGTAGACGGAATTCTTTACGACTTAGGAGTGTCTTCACCACAACTCGATCAGATTGAACGTGGTTTTAGTTACCATCAAAATGCAAAACTCGATATGCGTATGGATCAAAGTGCTCCGTTAACGGCAGAAGAGATTGTGAATGAATGGAGCTATGAAGAATTAGTTCGTATCTTCTATCGATATGGAGAAGAAAAGTTTTCGAAACAAATTGCTCGAAATATTGAGCGTATCCGCGCACAACACCGCATTGAAACAACTGGTGAATTAGTGGATATCATTCGAGATAGCATTCCAGCTGCTGCAAGACGAAAAGGGGGACATCCTGCTAAAAGAATTTTCCAAGCGATTCGTATCGCCGTAAATGATGAATTAGCAGCGATTGAAGACTCACTTGAGCAAGCATTTGAAGTTGTTGGCGTGGGAGGCCGTATCAGTGTGATTTCATTCCATTCTCTGGAAGATCGCATTGTCAAAACAATGTTCAAACAGCAATGTACAGTAGAAAAGGCACCGAAGAATTTGCCAATTCTACCAACGGAGGAAGAAAAAGCTCCGTTCCAATTGGTGAATAAAAAGCCAATTTTACCAAGCATTGAAGAAATTACAGAAAACTCTCGTTCACAAAGTGCGAAATTGAGAGTCATCGAAAGAGTAAAATAAAAGGATAATTTAGAAAGAAGGGAATTCTAGTGGCATTAGCTGAAAAATATGTAGATACAATGAATGTTGCGGTACCTACGCAAAAGCCTCTAGTTCGTGGAGACCGTGAAGTAACATCGATTCCGCAAGAAAAACAAAAAGCAAACTTTTTACGACTTTTAGCAGTCTCTGGTTTTGTACTTGCGGCTTTAGCAGTAATGACGATTGTTGCGAGCATGATTGTAGCTAACAAAAACAGACAATTACAAGATATCGAATCACAAACAACTTTAATTCAACGTGAAAACAATACATTGCTTCAGGCAACACAAGAATTGTCTCAGTACGACCGAGTAAATCGTATCGCTAATGAACAAGGCTTGAAGATGAACGAAGAAAATGTTAGGAATGTTGGACGATGAGAAATACGAAAAACAATAACATTGCGGGAAATAGGCATCAAGCGAGCCGGATTTTAGTAGGACTCGCAGGTGTTTTATTTCTCATTTTTTCTGTACAGTTCTTTCAAATCATGGTTGTAGGGAATATCCATGGTGTGGATTTACGTGCAGAAATCAATGATAAAATCCATCAAAAACGTACACTCGCTGCAAAACGCGGTACTATTTACGACGCTAGTGGAAGCCCAATTGCAGTAGATGCGACGAATTATTCATTATATGCAGTATTAACTTCGGAGTGGAGTAAGAATGCGGATACGCCTGATTATGTCACAGACGTTAATAAGACTGCTGAGGCTCTTTCAAAACATATTTCTTTATCAAAGGAAGAAATTGCAAAATTGTTGAGTCAAAAAGATGTTTCTCAAGTAGAGTTTGGAAGTGCTGGTAAAAACTTATCAGTTCAAGTGAAGGAACAAATTGAAGCGGAAAAACTTCCTGGAATTAAGTTCTCAGAAAGTCCAGCTCGTTACTACC
>CALCML010000212.1 GCA_937967765.1 uncultured Carnobacterium sp. | reverse complement strand
TTATTAGACATTCTTGAATCACGAGTGATGAAAAGAATGTCAATAAACCACTGCGCTGATGTGGAAACTATAAAGGACTCGCAGTGCGAGTCCTATTTTTTATTGCATTTCTAGTGAAAATCAACTTGCAAAAAATCGTTATCTAGAGTACTGTTAATTGAAACAATATTATTACAAAGGAGTTTTTATTTTATGACAGAAAATCGTAACCACGGTTTTAATATCCGTTTTTATTTCGGGATTATTTTGATTATCGCGGCGTGTGTTGTTGCATTTCTCAACTTCCAAAAACCAGATGCGAAAAAACAATATGAAGAAGGTGCTAGACTGCAATTTACAAGTAGTGCAGATGGTAAAGAAACGGCCTTAAAAGTAACAGATATTTCAACTAATCCTGTCATCGTCGTAGATGGAGGGAAATCATACGTCTATCTTGTTGAATTTCAAAAAGATGATAACCCAGCGAATCCTAAATACGGTATTGTTGGTGTCGAAATGACAAAAGAAGAAGCTGATAAATTAATTGCAAAAGCTGACTCATTGAATGACAATCCAGAGTATATTTACGGGACTATTCTTTCTGATACAAACAAGTCAGCCATCAGAGAATATAGCGACAAAATTACAAAAGTGTTTAAAGATAACAACCTGCTTTCTGCAGAGGCTGAAACATACTACTACTTTTCTCTAACAGAAAATAGTTCTGCGAAAAAAGGTGGATTAATGGTTGCGGCAGGTCTTACGCTTGCAGGTCTTGTATTTATCGGTTTAGCGTTCTGGAAACGTAAAAAAGTTGGTGCGGCTTACGATGAAATTTACGCTGCTTACCCAGAATTACGTGGCAACTTGGATTTATTAAAGACAAATGCAACTTATGTCGACGATGAAATGTTTGTATACATCTACAAGAACCACTTCTTCACTACTTGGAGCGGATTAGAAGTATACGACATTACAAAAGCAAATCGCGTTTACCACTATCAAGTAACACACAAGAAATATGGAGTGACAACAAATATTGACTCATTCCTCATCTTCTTATCAGATGACAAATCATACCGTGGTAAGAAAACGAAGATTGCTATCCATAATATTGGGGAAGAAACCGATAACTTCTTACAACCATTCTTCCACACTGTAGCCGAAGAATTCCCTAACGTGGCCGTAGGGTATGAAAATAATCGACCATTTTAAAAACAGGATGTGAGAGAAAGCGGTAAGAGGCGATGACGGTTCGCAGTTTAGCCGTAAACGGTCTGAAAGACCGTGCGGACTAAACTCGAAAGGCTTGAGCCTCTGCTTTTTCGAACTCAACTACAGGATATGAGCCCGAGCTCAACTACACAAAAACCAACCCATCAAACCGACTCGCAATGCGGGTCGGTTTTTTTTGCGCAATCCAAATCAATTCTGTCTACTAAATTAAAAAATTAACTTTGCAGTTCAAAGATATTTGTGATATATTATATCTATCATACAACCTATATTAAAGGAGAATAATTATGACAGAAAAACGTAATACTAAAGCCTTTGTCGGCCTCATTATTGCTGGAGCTCTTTCACTTATCGTATCTCTTGGAGCGTTATGCTTCTTCCGCTTCTATGAAACAGCTGATAACATGTACAAAAAGGGAAATGTTTTTGGCGAAGTTAGAATGGAAGATGCAGCGAATACTGCTGTTAAAATCACTGGTTATTCAAAAAATCCCATTGCACAAATCGATGGTGGAACTGAATTGTATTTAATCGAGTTTTCTAAAACCGATAAAGATGACTATGGTTATGCAAGTATCGAAGTTAAAAAAGGTGATCCATTAATCCAAAAATTAGCATCTGTCGACGACCTTTTAGAAAACCCTGTTATCGTTGCTGCAACAATTCGTAGATCTGGTGCAAGTGGCGCCGTCCGTAACTACACTTCTGAATTTAAAGATACTATTAGCGAAAACGAAACTATTTCAAAACTAGCTGAAACTGAGTACTATGCATCTGTATACGAATTTCAAAAAAATGAATTAGTTGCAAATATCATCGCTGGTGTAGCAGGTGTTATTGCTCTTGTATTCTTCTACAGTGCTTTCGCAACACGTAAAGGGGAAGACAAAGCGTATAACGAATTATACAGTGCTTATCCAGAATTAAACTATTCAATGGATACAGTATTAGATAATGCAACTTATGTCGATAATCAATTAGGAATCGTTTTATACAAACACCACCTACTTGCGACATACAAGAATTTCCAAGTATACGACTTAACAAAAGCTGAACGAATTTACCACTACGTTTACACTCAAAAATCATACGGAATGACTGTTAGCCGTACTTCTCAATTAATCGTTCTAACTAACGACAAATCATACCGTAGAAAGAAAACTTCTCTACTCATTAAAAACGTTGGGGACGAAACAGATGACTTACTACAACCATTCTTCTATGCAGTAAGCCAAGAATTCCCAGACATCCTATTAGGATACGAAAACAAAAGCAAGAGACCATTCTAGGATGTGAGACATCGCGCCCAGAAATGGAACGTTGGACTCGAACGCCGGAAGGAACGTGAAACGTTCTGCGGAC
>CALCML010000211.1 GCA_937967765.1 uncultured Carnobacterium sp. | reverse complement strand
AATTTGAAACCATCGCCAGCCTTGCGACTTCATTTATCATGTTCTTTATCGGGATCGAAGTTGTCAGAAACGCCTTCCAAGCATTTCTTAATCCAGTAACGGAGGCTCCTTCACTTATTTCTTCTATCGTTGGATTTTTCTCAGGGATTGTAATGATTGGCGTCTATCTCTACAACAAGAATCTAGCCGCACGCATTCAATCACTGGGGCTTAAGGCAACGGCCAAAGATAACTTAAGCGATGCGATGACCAGTTTCTTGACGGCTTTAGCGGTATTATTCGCATCTCTTGGATTACACTGGCTCGATAATATCATGGCCTTCGTCGTCGGTCTTTTAATCGTTCGCACAGCAGTCGAAGTATTTAACGAAAGTGCGTTTCAACTGACAGATGGATTCGACCAGACCGAATTGGATAATTATATCCCCGTTATCTTGCGACATCCTGAAGTGAAAGATATTTGTGAAATAAAAGCGCGTCGATACGGATCAAATGTGTATATCGACTTAACCGTTTGTATGGATAAAGACCTATCAGTGTATAAGAGTCACCAAATTACTGAATTTATAGAAAAAGAACTCTACGATGAGTTCGCTATTTCATTTATCGATATCCACGTAGAACCTTATCAATTCTAAATAAAAATCCCAATCACTGTTTTTAGTGATTGGGATTTCCTGTTATTTAATCGTATTAAAGTTTAAGTTGAAGGCTTGCTTCACACTATCACTGACTTCTCCGACTGGAGTCTTCGATACAAATTTTCCTTTGATGCAATAACGGTTTGACGCATTATAGTCATCACAAGTAATGAGCGTAATCTCTGTCACACCAGGTTGGTCGTTGATCACTTCTACTCGTGTTGGTGCAATCAATTCGACAGAAGTTGTTTCGTATTCATAAACGTACTCTAAGTCAGTCGTATAAATTTTCTCTCCGACTTTAAGGTTCACAAGTGGTGAGAATAATAATGTCATGTCGCCAAAGTAGTTATGGCTGGCAAGAGCGTAGTTCCCTTCACCCATCTTTTGAGTAGGTTTCATCGTTCCAGCACCTGATAATAATACTTCGTTTGCCAAACCTTTATAGATTGGTAAGTTTAACTTCACACTTGGAATCGCAATTTGGCCAAGCGTTAAGAATTTTCCTTTATCGAAATTTGCTTTTAATACTTTATCTAAATCAATCGCTTCTACTTTTGAGAAATCAAACTCTGCTTCCTCCGCCTCGTTGGCTTTCACTTCGGCTAAAGTAATATTTGAAGCAGCTTCAATTTGTTGACTTTGCAAGCGAGAAAGTAAGAACGTACGAATCGGACCAGCCGCAAATAATAGCCCTGCAATAATAAATAAAATCGTCGCTAGGAAGATGCGCCAGTTAAATTTCTTCTTTGGTGTTTTTTGATTTCTTCTTTCTTCAATCTTTTCCATTTTCTATTCCCCTTTTT
>CALCML010000210.1 GCA_937967765.1 uncultured Carnobacterium sp. | reverse complement strand
ACTTTTAAAGCGGAATTTGAAGTTAAAAGAACATCAGTTTTTTCTACCAGGTGTGATCACATTAAATATTAGCGAGGCAGATTACGCTCCGGAACTCCCATCATGGACCTCTCAATTAAGAAAGGTATTCCAAGCCTTTTCTAATGAGATGTATCAACTAGCAAGCCTGTTTAAGATGGAAGGTCTTGTCGATCATTACGTTTGCCTCTTTAGAGTGGATCATTCTATCAATAGTGAGGCATTCGCTAGAAAAATCCAGCAAGAGATTCAAGACAAGTTGCATCGAAATTCTATCATCACGTTCACAAATTGCATTCAATGCACTAGTATCTTGAAAGACATGAAAGAACTCTACGCGGCAACTGGACAACAAGTTCCTTATTGGAATACGATTATTCCTATTACTTCGGGTACTACCATTTTACAAGAAACTACTAATACAATGAGCGCACTCTCCTTCTCGGATGCACTCGATGAAAGTGAGTTAATCACAAATCTGTCTCAGTATATTTCAAATGGATTCGTTCCAAAAGCCACTCTGCAAAAGCTTCATTTGGACTGGACGCAACAAATCGGGATTTACTTAGATCAAAATGGGATTTCAGCACATAAGTTATTCCAAAACGCTCAGCATGATTTCCTATTTCAAAGAAAGTTCCATTCAATTGAATCTTTTGAAGAATACTTCACTTATTATTGGTCACGTGCACACAATTTCGTAACCGATACCGAAAACCAAAAAAATAGTATTCAACGGATCATCGAATATATCGACCATCACTATGCAGAAGATTTAAGCCGAACGACTTTAGCCGATATGGTGTATCTAAGCGCGGATCACCTCGCTCGAATCTTTAAGAAAGAAACCGGCGAAACACTGGTGAAATATATTACGGATAAACGCATCAATGCTGCTAAAGAATTACTATCTGATACGAAGACGCCTATTGCACAAGTAGCCTCTGAAGTCGGATATGACAATTACTCTTATTTCACGAAAATCTTTAAAGAAAAGACTGGTTTCTCTCCTGGAGACTACCGAAAACATCATACAAGTTAAATAAAAAAGAGCTAGTTCGAATTGATATGTACCCCCTTTACTGGACAAACCAGTAAAGGGGGTATTTATTATGCGTTACTCATTCGAATTCAAAATGAAATGTGTCGAATTATATCGACAAGGAATATGGGCCGAAACGCCTGAAAAAGTTATGAAGAGTAGTTTCCGGAAAAAAATACGGGAATGGGATAAAATTGAAAAAATACGCGGTCCTAAGGGATTAAAGCGCGTTAAAAGGCAAAGAAAATGGTCACAGGAAGAAAAATTGACATTTGTTCTACAGGTTTTAAATGGGAAAACTCTTACAGAGGTTTCTTTCCCAGCAGGAATTAATCACGGATTATTAAGTTCTTGGGTTCACAAGTATCTAACTTATGGATATAATGGTCTAAAGAATGAGAAAAGTGGACAAGCATTATCTAAGGAGCCTGTTATGAATAAAAAACTTGTATCAGATACCCTTTCAGAATCAGAACGAGAAGAATTAATTCGTTTACGTGAACGAAATGCATATTTAGAGGCTGAAATTGCTGTTATAAAAAAACTGAGAGCCTTGAGAAAAGAAAAGGAAGCTGCGCTTCTCAAGGCGAGAAAGCAGCGGTCATCAAAGAATTACGAGAAATAGGATACCAACTAAAACATCTTCTTAAAGCGATGAAAATGGCTAAATCTACTTACTATTTTGAATTGAATAAAGTAGATGCTGTGACTGAGAAAAATAGTGAGTTATTATCGGAAATCCAAACTATCTTTCATGAAAATAAAGGTAGATATGGCGTAAGAAGAATTTACCAAGAACTTTGCCGGAGAGGTCACGTTGTTAATCATAAAAGAGTTCAACGTCTTATGCATATAAATGGATTGTTTGGAAAACGCCCTAAAGAGAAATACCATTCTTATCAAGGCAATGTTGGGAAAGTTGCTGATAATATTATTAACAGAGATTTTACGGCCGATAGGCCACTTCAAAAATGGAGTACAGATGTATCTCAATTCACTTTTCCTTGGGGAAAATGTTTCTTTTCTCCAATTTTAGATATGTCTACTAATGAAATAATCTCCTATGATCTTTCTCTAAGTCCCAACTTAGAACAGATTCAAAGGATGTTAAATAAAGCTTTCAAAAAATTCCCTGATGTTAATGGATTGATTCTCCATTCTGATCAAGGTTGGCAATATCAACACGCATTTTATCAACAGTCATTAAAAGAACGAGGAATTATTCAATCAATGTCTCGAAAAGGAAATTGTTATGATAATTGCATTATAGAAACGTTTTTCGCCAGAATGAAAAACGAAATGTTCTATGGTTTGGAAAAGCAATATTCTACCTTTAAGGAATTTCAAACGGCAGTTAAAGATTATATAGATTATTACAATAACAAAAGAATTCAAGAAAAAACAAAATGGATGTCCCCTGTTCAATACAGGGAAACATCCATGCGTTCAGCTTAATTATTAATGTGTCCAGGATTCTGGGTACATATCAGAATGAACTAGCTCTTTTTCATATTAGTTTTCTCTTTTTTTCACTTTACCGTTCCATGCGTCAAAGCCATGTTTTAAAATATAAATATTTGTATAACCATTTTTCTTTAGACGGTAAGCACAACGACCTGCAATAGATACGCCTTCTTCATATAAATAAATTGGTTGGTCTTTACGTAATTCCATGTAACGTTCTTTAAATTGAGAATAAGGAATGTTACGTGCGCCTAAAATATGAGCTGCTTTGAATTCGTCTTTTTCACGCACATCGATTAATTGTCCATGACGTAAATCCTTTCCGAACTCTTCAGCGCTAACCACTTTAGCTGCAGATTGAC
>CALCML010000209.1 GCA_937967765.1 uncultured Carnobacterium sp. | reverse complement strand
AACCAAAAGGATTACAAGCAACACCTGATCAATGGAAGGCAATAGCTACTCGTGGGAACAATCTTCTTGTTTCTGCTTCAGCCGGATCTGGGAAAACAAAAGTGCTTGTAGAACGTATTTTGATGCATATTCAAGAGGGAATCGACATTAATGAATTGTTAGTAGTGACCTTCACGGAGCTTGCAGCAAAGGAAATGAAGGAGCGTCTTCGCACTAAATTAGAAGAAGCAATTGAAAAATCAACGGATGAAGTTCTTCAACAACGTTTTGCGAAACAATTGCAACTAATTCCGTCTGCTATGATTTCAACGATTCATAGTTTCTGTATGAAAGTAATTCGTCGTTATTTCTACTTAGCGGGTATTGATCCAGTGTTTACGATGATGGATGAAATCGAAGGGCAACTATTGCAAGAAAAAGTATGGAGAACTCTTGAGGAAGAGCTTCTTGAACATCCTGAATTTGAAGAAGTATTTGCGACGTTCTCAAACGACCGTTCGGACGATGGTATTACGAATACTGTTTACCGTCTATACCAATATTCACGCTCTAAAAGAGAACCTAAAACATGGTTATCCAATTTAACAGAGAATTATGCAGTTGGAAGTGATTATGCTTCAACATCTTTCGTTAAAACGTACGTAAAACCAGCATTAATCGAAGAGTTAAGTTACCTTGTTACTCAATATGATCAACTTCTTAAAGATATCGAACTTCTTGGAGCTCCGAAGCATCAAGCGGTATTAGAAGATGATATAGACTTTGTAAAAACGATTTTGGTGCATATCCAAGAAGAGTCATACGTTTTTGCGCATCAAACATTTGAAGATAGAAAATTCAAGAACTGGTCTACAGCTAAAGTGGATGATACTGTTAAAGAAAGCTTAGATGAGATTAAAGCAATTCGCGAAGGCTTGAAAAAAGACTTCCAAAAAATCAAAGAAGATTACTTTGCGATTTCTCCAGAAGTTCAGCTGCAGCAAATGACGAAAGTAAATCTAATTCTTTCGAAACTTTCAGATATCGCAGTGATGTTTTATGACCGTTTCCAAGATGAAAAACATCAGTTAAACAAACTTGATTTCTCTGATTTAGAACATGATACTTTGAGAATTCTGACAAAATTAGATTCAAATGGTCAAAAGATTGCTTCCGAATACTATCAAAATCACTTTAAAGAAGTCATGGTCGATGAGTATCAAGACGTTAACCGTGTCCAAGAAGCGATTTTAGAGCTCGTAAGTAAGCCCGATAATCGTTTTATGGTAGGTGACGTGAAACAATCTATCTACGGTTTCCGACTAGCAGATCCGTCTCTATTCCGTGAAAAATACGAAGAGTATGCCAAAGGAAAGAGTGGGGAAAGAATTGTTCTAGCAGAGAATTTTCGTTCTAGAGATGAGGTTCTTTCTTTTACGAATAAGGTATTCCAACAAATTATGAATAAAGAGTTGGGACAAGTGGAGTATGATGACGTTGCTGCATTAAAAACAGGGAATCTTTCATATTCTCAAGATGATGATAAATTCAGTGAAATTATTTTAATTGAAGATGTGGATTTAGATGAAAAGTCGGATGATTTAGACGATGCTGAAGGATTCGAAAAGGTAGAAAATGAGATTCATTATGTTGCGCAACGCATTCAAGAGATGATAAAGACACCTTTTGAAGTGATGAATGATAAAGCAGATGCAAAACGTCCAGTAACTTATGGAGACTTTGCTATTCTTTCATCAACAAAGAGTAATAATGATAAGATTGAATCAATTTTTGCTGCTTACGGAATTCCTGTAAACGTTCAAAAGGCGCAATCATACTTTAAACGTACAGAGATTACAACAATGGTTTCTTTACTAAAAGTGATTGATAATCCACTACAAGATATTCCGCTAGTAGCTGTATTGCGCTCTGGACTTGTCGGACTAGATGAGATCGCTTTGGCGCACATTCGTAAGTCATCGAAAAATACAAGTTACTACGAGGCGGTTTGCCAGTTTGTTTCAAATTTTGAGCTTCAAGAAGTCGATTATTATGATTCTAAGCAACAATTAGCACTAAAAGAACGTCTAGAAGGCTTTTTAACACTATTAAATAAATGGAGAGACAGTGCGAATAACGAATCGATTGCTCAGTTAATTTGGGGAATTTATATGGATACGCATTACTTGGAATATGTTCATGGACAGTCCAATGGTGCGCAAAGAGCTGTAAACTTGCATGCGTTATACGAGCACGCTCATCAGTATGAATCAAGTAGTTTTAAGGGCGTTCGTAACTTTATCCGCTTTATAGAAGCTCTTCAGAAGAAAGAAAAAGACTTAGATGAAGCACCGATTGCAACAGAATCAAACGCTGTTCAAGTGATGACGATTCACGCAAGTAAAGGGTTAGAATTCCCAGTCGTATTCTTAATTGATACAAACCGTAAATTCAATATGCAAGACTTAAAAGCATCTATTATGTGTTCCGATGAGATTGGTGTAGGTACGAATTTCTTTGACTTAAATACTCGTATTACGTATCCAACTGTACAAGCTGTAGCCACAAGAAACTTCGAGAAAAAGAAATTGTTATCCGAAGAAATGCGTAAATTGTATGTAGCAATGACGCGTGCACGTGAAAAGCTAATTATTGTAGGTACACTTAAAAACTACGAGTCATTTAAGAAGAAATATGCCTTTTTAACAAACGAATCTAGCGAAATTTTACCTTATCAAGCACGTTTCAAGAGTGGTACATTCCTTAACTGGATGCTACTGAGCGCTATTCGCGAACAATACAAGATTATTCCTGAAATTGTTGCAAAACCGGATATCGTAACTAAGAGTCAGCAATATATTCACGAAATCAGTGGTAAAGAAGTCTTCCAAGAAGATTGGCATGAATACTACAGTGAAGCCGATTCTCCACGTGAATTGAAGTCTCGAGTACAACAAATGCTCCAAAAAATTCAGCAAGACTATCAATTTGAATCCGAAAGCAAAACAACAAGCTATCAAAGTGTTTCTGAATTGAAACGTGTGCTTGAAGATCCAGTTATCGAAGAATTATCGCAAAATAACTTGATAGAAGAGGGGAGAAGAGCCATTTACCTCTCTCCTACATTGGAACAACCACGCTTTATGGAAACTGCTGCAGCATCTGTTTCAGGCGCACAAAGAGGTAGTGCTCTTCACTTATTAATGCAGAAGGTTGACTTTACGAGCGACATTACATTAGATTCATTAGAACAATTGCTTCGAAGTTTAGTGGAATCCAATGAAATTACACCAGAAGTTGCTGCAAAAGTTCCAGTGACACAAGCGTTCGAATTCTTCCAATCATCATTCGGCCAATGGATTGTGCAAAATTCACATGCATTAGTTCGTGAGCAAGCATTTTCTTATGTACTAGAAGCCAGCGAATTCTTTAAATCCATTCAGACAGATGATTTGATGATGATTCACGGGATTATCGATGGATATATCGAATTAGACGATGAAATTGTCGTGTTTGACTATAAGACGGATTATGTCGTGGATTCTACAGAAGGAATTCAAAGCATCGTACGTAAATATAAAGATCAATTAAATATATACGCCGATGCATTAAGTATTAGTTGTAACAAAAAAGTGACAAGAAAAGTTCTATGTTTATTATCCATTAATAAGAATATAGATATTGATACATTAAAAGCTATATAGATGATGATGCGCTCAGTGTTATTTATAAACGCTGGGCGTATTCATTTATGATAGAGGATATAGAAATTTTTTGATATATAACTTAGTATAATATATATTATGTAAACCTATATATGTATTTAAAATATGATAAAGAAACATCATTGCATTTTAAAGCCCCTCAACGTATACTATTAAAGTAATTAATTAATAAGGATGGTCTCACATGCAATATAATCAAGACAGCAAGTTCTGGTATTTCGCTACATTAGTTGCTGATTTTATTTTATTAAATCTATTATTTGTCGTTCTATGTATACCTATTATAACTATTGGTCCTGCATTAGCTTCATTAATCCATACGACGCTTAAACTTTCTGAAGATGAAAATCGCACGCTAGTTAAGCCGTTTTGGAATGAATTTAAACGTGATATTACTAAAAAGATGCTCCTATGGATCGTTTATTTAGTTCTAATTGCTGCTATGGTTTATATGGCTCAATTTTACTGGAATTTTGCTAATAATAATGCTGATTTATTTAGAATCATTGGTTTTATGTTATTTGTGTTATCAGCGTTGATTTTAATCGTAACTATTGTAGCTTCAATTATTGGTCTTGCGATGACGACTCAGTATTTTAGCCCAATTAAACGTTTAGTAAATAATAGTTACTTATTAATCATCGTAATGCCAGTTCAAGCATTCATTATGGCAGCTGTTTTAGTAGCTGCAAGCTTATTCTTTATCTATCAAACGGTTCCTGTATTGTCATTTTTCTTGGTGATTGGCTTTGCAGCTGTTGCATATAGTTTTGCACCGTTAATTCGTGAAATTTTCACAAAGGTAAAATAGATAGAATTCCAAACGAAAACGACCTACAGAAATGCTCTGTAAGTCGTTTTTTGGTTATTTAATAGATTTATTAACCACGTGCTAAACGTGTACGAATCTTAGTAGATACAAACTCAATGAATAATACTAGAATGATTAATCCACAAAGGATTGCCCCTACTTCATTCCATTTATAAGCACTCATGGCAAACATTAATGGTGAACCGATACCACCGGCACCTACCATCCCTAGAACAGTCGCATCTCTTAAGTTCATATCAAAACGATAAATCACTGTAGAGATAAATGACGGAATTAACTGTGGTAAGATCCCAAAACGAATCTTTTGATATAAATTACATCCGCTAGCGTCTAATGACTCTAAAATCTTGTAATCTAAGTCTTCGATGGCTTCAATATAAAGCTTAGAAATCATCCCGATAGATGCTACAGACATAGTCAGTAACCCTGTAAATGCACCCGGACCAGTTACACGAATAAACATTAACCCGTAAATCAACGTTGGAACTGTACGAATCGCCATAATTACAGTACGGAATACTAACGCTACAGGTTTTGGAACGATATTCGTAGCTGATAAGAAAGCAAATGGGATTGCTAAAATCGAGCCAACTAATGTTCCTAGAAACGCAATACAGATTGTTTCTAACAAAAGATAAGCTACACCTTTATTAGACATATCGAATAACAGAGTCGTATCTGGTGAAAAAATCCCTTTAATAATATTTTTAGAGATTTCTGCCCCGTTTTCAGGTATTTTACTTAACTCAATCGTTGTTCCAGACCAAGCAACAAGCATTACAAGAATTAAAACAACAATTAATTTTACGATCCAAGTACGAGGGGCTTTTTGATATTGATTTAATACTGCTTCATTCATAGTTGTCCCCTCCTACGCTAATTTAGTACGTAAATAGTAGCTGATACTTTCGATAATAACTACAGTAAAGAATAAAATTACTAGAATCATACCGACATTGCTATATTCACGCCATCCTAAGTTTTCGTTTAAGATAATCCCGATACCACCGGCACCAACATACCCAAGAATTGAAGCGTAACGTACGTTCCCTTCAAAACAGTATAAAGAAGATGCGATGTATCCTGGTAAAATTTGAGGAATAATGGCATTAGAGAATGCTTTTCCTTTAGTTGCTCCTAGTGCTTCTGCAGCTTCGAAAGCGCCCATATCAACTGTTTCGATTTGCTCATACAGTTGTTTACCGCAATAGGCGAACGTATATGTCGCAATCGCAAATGTACCAGCAATTGTACCTAAACCAAAGATATAAGTCGCAATTAAAGCTGTTACTAATGTAGGTAATGTACGAACCACACTTAAGAACAAACGGCTTAAACTAATGATAAATTTGTTTTTTACAATATTACTTGAAGCAATAATTGCAAATGGAATTACTAAAATCGAACCTAATAATGATCCAAGTAATGACATCTTAATCGTATCAATTAACGGGTCCCAGATAGAACTTGAATACTCCCAATTTGGTGGGAACATTTTACCAATAATAACGAAGAATTGACCGCCACGAGTCATCAATGTTTTTAAGTTAAAGCCAGTAATCTTACCTGCAAAATACATTGCAATTAATAGTAAGATGGTAATAAAAATCACTTTAGAGCGTGGTTCTTTGACCGTTGTCCCGTTTTCTAATGTATATTCTTTCGGTGCGAAGAGTTTTTTAAGCTTCATGTAACTCCTCCGCCTTTCCTTTATAAATTAGATCCAAGACTTCTGGTGTAACTTCTGAACTAGGACCATCATATACGATTTCCCCATCTCTAATACCAAGGATGCGATCCGCATATTCAAGCGCTAATTCAACGTGGTGAATATTTAAAAGGATAGAAATGTTCATATCTTTGTTAATGCGTTTAAAGTCTTCCATTACTCGTTTTGCAGTTACTGGGTCCAATGCGGCAACTGGTTCGTCGGCAAGAATAATTTCTGGATTTTGAGCTAATGTACGAGCTAAGGCCACACGTTGTTGTTGACCACCTGATAATTGGTCTGCACGAATAAATGCTTTATCTACAATACCTACTTTATCTAATGCTTCTAATGCAAGTAGTTTCTCTTGTTTTGTATAAATGCCGAATAATGAACGGAAGAACGGAATATCAGGAACGATTGAAGTCAATACGTTTTTAATAACGGTTGTTCTTGTTACCAAGTTGAATGATTGGAAGATCATCCCTACTTTATTTCTACGGAATTTACGTAAAGATTTTCCTTTTAATTTCGTAACGTCAATTCCATCAACTGTTAATTTCCCTTCGCTAATATCTAGCATACGGTTAATCGTACGAATTAATGTTGATTTACCAGCTCCTGAAAGACCGATGATCGATACGAATTCTCCTTGTTCAATTTCTAAATTAATATTTTTAAGACCTTTAACCCCGTTTGGATAAGTCTTAGATACGTTCTCAAATTTAATCATTTTATTGCCTCTCTCTCAAAAAAGGGTCAGGAGAAATATCCTAACCCTCATTTGATATTCATTACAAATTTATTAGTTACCTGATTTTAGTTTTTTAAGTAATTTTTGTGCTTCACGTTCTTTATCGTAATCGCTAGCGTTAGCTTTCTTATAGCCTTTATGAGAGTAAATCTTGATGATTTCTTTCCCTTTATCTGTTTTAGCGATATTCATCATTGCGTTTGCAAATGCTTCTTTGAATGCATCGTCAACGATTGGAGAAGCTTTACTTACTGAAATTGTGTCATTGTAAATATCTGGAGTAACACCGATAACGTTTGTTTCTTTGAAGATGTCTTCTGAACGGCCGTAATCGCTAGTCCATTTCTTAGCGTAGTCATTACGAACATCAGCGTAACCAACCATGATATCGATTTGTCCTGAAGCTAAACGAGCTGCAGAACTTGCATATGAGTCAGATTGTACAACGTTTTGTAAGTCAGAAATACCTTTACCGTATTTATCTTGTAACCATAATGTTGGGTAGATATAACCTGAAGAAGATGAAGTTCCTAATACTCCCCATTTAGCAGAGTTTAAATCGTCCCAAGTTAATTCTTGACCGCTGTTGATTTTCGCTGCTAATTCTTTCCCTTTTTCAGTAGGACCAGCAATGATTAAACCTTTATATGAAGTTGCTTGTTCTGTACCACGCTTAGTTTCTAAGCCATCGTTCCAGTCTTTTGGATTAGAAGAATCTTTTAATAAGTTATCACGAGTAGCTGTTAATAATACGTCAACTTCTTTGTCGTATAAAACATAAGTACCACCAGGTAAGAAACCTACATCCGCACTACCAGATGCTAATGCTTCCCCTACTGCGTCAAAACTTGTTCCGACAGTGATGTCCACGTTTTTAACATCGTAGCCCTCTTTTGCTAATTCTTGTTTTAATAGTTCTTTTAATGGTTCTGTTGTAGTAACAATTGTTTCAGGGTCACGAGACGGAACAAAAGCAACTTTTAAAGTTTCGATTGTTTTTGAACCACCTTGACTTTGGTTTTGAGTTGATTCAGAACTTGAATTACTTGAGCACCCTGCTAAAAGCGCCAATGAAGATAAACCAATTGCTAATTTAGACCAAAAAGACTTTTTCATAAAAAAATATCCTCCTAAGATACGGTTATATAGTTAGAAATTAAGATATTCTTAACCCCTTTTATAATATTACAAGACATATACGAAAATTACAACCCATAACAATGTAAATATGAGCATTTTCATACAATTTACATATTTCAAACACTACAAAAATGATGTAAGCGTGTGAAAAACGAACTTTAAAATACAAATGTTCGGTGTTTAAGGTAAAAAAAGAAACCTTCCACTTAAGGAAGGCCTCAATTTAATTATTTATTTGGAAAATGAGATCTTAAGAATTGGTTTGCAAACTTAATGTCGTCTAACCAGTTTTCTTGCCCTACGTACCAGAATTCACCAGTGAAACGATTTACGCCGATTGATAAGAATGTATCAACCATACGTTTGAAGTCGATTTGACCAGTACCAAATGGAATTTCACGGTAATGTCCAGGAATTGTTTCTTTTAAGTGAGCTGCAACAATATGCCCTCTCCCTAATTCGATATCTTCGTAGACATTTTTTGCACCAGGTTCTAATGATGCGTTCATTAAGTTACCTGAGTCTGGATATACTTGTAAGTATGGAGATTTCACTAATTCAACAAAACGCATAGATTTTTCTACAGTATTCATAAATGGGGTTTCCATTGTTTCGAAACCAAGAAGAATTCCTTTTTGAGAAGCCATTTCAGTAGCTTTCTTAAGGTTTTGAATGAAGTAATCTAATGTTATTGCATCTCCTTCTTCGTAATAAACATCGTATCCAGCTAATTGGATTACACGAACACCTAAATCATCTGCTAATTGAATCGCTTTTTCCATGATTTCTAGACTACGTGCACGAGTAGCTTCATCATGTGATCCAAATGGATATTTACGGTGGCCACTTAAGCACATTGAACGAATTGGAACACCTGTTTCAAACATATCGTTTACTAATTGTTGGCGTTCTTCTTTTGTCCATTCTAGACGACTTAATTTTTCATCAGTTTCATCGATACTGATCTCTAAAAAGTCAAATCCAGTTGCTTTTACTGTTTCTAACTTTTCTCTAAAACTAAGTGTGTTTGGCATTGATTTTTCATACAAACCAAGTTCATAAAACTTTTTATTGTCCATAGTAAGCATTCGCTCCATGTTTTCTTAAATAGTGTTTATCTAAAATTGTTTGTGACATTGGCTTCATATTTGGGTTTAAAGCAAAGTTATGCCATGCCATGTTTGCAACGTATTCTAATACAGTAATGTTGTGTACTGCATCCATTGCGTCTTTACCCCACGCAAATGGTCCATGGTTAAATACTAAAACGCCAGGAATCGCATTTGGATCTTTATCTTTGAAAGTCTCAACGATTACTTTACCTGTTTCTAACTCATAAGCACCTTTAATTTCTGCTTCAGTCATTTCACGTGTGCAAGGAATTGTTCCGTAGAAGTAGTCCCCTTGTGTTGTACCGAATGCAGGAATTTCTTGTCCTTGTTGAGCCATTGTAGTTGCCCATAGAGAGTGAGTATGCACTACCCCATTTACATCTTTGAAATTACGATAAATTTCTAAGTGAGTATCTAAGTCTGAAGAAGGTTTTAGAGCTCCTTCTACTTTATTTCCGTCGATATCCACAATTACGATATCATCAGCAGTTAGTTTATCATAGTCAACACCTGAAGGTTTGATTGCAATAACCCCTGCTTCACGGTCGTACTCTGAAACGTTACCCCATGTAAAAATAACTAATCCATGTTTTGGTAACTCTAAGTTTGCTTTAAATACACGTTCTTTTAATTGTTCGTATGCCATTGTAGAATCCCTTCTTATAGGCCTAAAGCTTCAGAAATTTTTTCAGTCATTTCTTTTTCAGATAATAAGTTTTGTAAACCTACAATTTTAGTGTTTGGTAAATCTAAACCATCGAATACTTCTAATAAAGCTGATGAGATAACTACTAAATCATAGCTTTTAGCTAGAGATTTTGCTTCAGAAACTGCACAGTGGTGAACTTCTAAAGGAATATTCAATTTTCTGAACACGTTTGTTAATTTCATTTTAATAATTTGGCTTGAACCCATTCCGCTTCCGCATGCTGCTAATACTTTCATATTTTACATCTCCTTATATTGTTAGAGTATCGGATAGAACACTACCCGATACCCTAATTTTACTATATTCTTTTACCTATTTAAATTAGTTTTGCTTAGACTCTAAGGATGTTTCATAGTCTTCAGCAATAGTGAAGTAATGTTCTTTGTTTTTGCTGTATTGTAATTGAGGGATTACTAATAAGATTAATAATACGATACCTAAACCAATGTATTGGAAGTTTTGCATTAAGAATCCGAATCCAACCCAGATTGTATCCCAGTCAAAGTTACCATGCCATCCACCGTATGCAGCTAAACCAAATGCACCTGCGGCAATTGCTCCACCTAATACTTGGATCACACCTGATAAGAATGTCAAGATTGAAGCAGCACGTAAACCACCTTTATGGTTAGCGTATACTGCGAATGTAGCGTTGTCGAAGAATACTGGTACGAATCCAGTGATGATTAATACTGGAGATTTGAACACGATTAATCCTAAGATTGCTACGATTTGTCCTAATACCCCGAATAAGAAACCAACTGTTACAGCGTTTGGAGAACCGAATCCGTAAACTGCAGCACAGTCAACCGCTGGCATAGAACCTGGTAATAATTTGTTAGAGATACCTTGGAACGCTTCTGATAACTCAGCAACGAATAAACGAACCCCTAATTGTAAGATTTGAACATAAACAGTGAATGTTAATGCTGTTTGTAAAATGTAGAAGAAGAAGTCATCTGTTGCTTTTAATGTAGTCATTTTGAATTTAGAAGCAGCAACTGTTAATTCTTGTCCATTTACGCTTACTAAGTAGTCTTTACCTAATACTAATAAGATTGCACCGAAGAACACAATCATTAAGATTGATGTAGCAACGATTGATTCTTTGAAGATTGATAAGAAACCTGGTAATTCAAGATCTTCAATCTTCTTGTCGTTTTTACCTGAGAATTTAGGAGCTAATTTATCAACTAACCAAACCCCAAACATTTGTTGGTGACCAATTGCAAATCCGCCGCCTTCTGTTAATTCTTGTGTAGCTTCTACTGTTAAGTTTGATGCAACTGCCCAATAAACCCCAAGAACGATACCTAAAAGAATAACGAATTCTAATTGGTTTACATTGTTACCTAAAGCTAGGGCCATTAACCAAGTTGCTGTAGCTGATTGTTGAACCATGATGTGTCCAGTAATAAATACAGTACGGACTTTAGTTAATTTACGGAAAATAACTAGAGCTAAGTTCGTTAAGAAAGCAACCAACAATACTTGAACTGTTAAACCTGTTGCATGACCTGCAGCACTTAAAGCTGCTTCAGCAGCAGCTTGACCGAAATATGGGTCAATAACCGCAGCTTGTAATCCGAAACGATCCCCTAATGCTGCTAATACTGGACGGAAGTTTGAAACTAATCCACCAGCAGCTACGTTTAAAATCATGTAACCTACAACTGCTTTAATAAAACCTGCTAATGCATCATACCATTTACGACCTAATAGTAAGTAACCAACTAAAACGATTAAACCAACAAAGTATTGTGGTTTTGTAAAAATGTTAGCGTAGAAGAATTGCCAAAAACTGAATAAAAAATCCATTATTATTCACCTATTCCTTTTAAAATTTTTTCTAAGTCCTCTTTTGAGTGCGCTTCAATAAACGCATTGATAATTGATTCATCATCTAATAATGTTACTAATTCTGATAAGTTGTTTAAGTGTTTTTCATTATCAGTTGATGCTAATACGAAGAATAAACGTGGTTGGTAGTCAGCACCTGGTCCAAAGTCCACAGCTTCCTCGATGTTCATAAATGCTACAGCAGTATCATTTACCCCTTTTCCTTCTTGAGCATGAGGGATACAGATTTCTGGAGCAATTACAATGTAAGGTCCAAATTCATGAACATTACTAATAATGTAACCTGGGTATTCAGGTTCGATCACTTTTTGTTCGATTAAAGGTTGGCAAGCTGTTTTAATTGCCTCTTCCCATGATAGGGAACCTTTTTGGAACGAAAAGCGGCCGTTTTCGATAATTTCTTTTAACATATGTTCCTCCTTTTGTTATTAAGAAATCGTATTCATTAGTACAGTTTGGTAAAGCCTAGAGTGGGTTAAGCTCTAGGCTCTCCAAAGTTATTTAATGACAATATTATAAGAATGATGGGAATGGAACGTCATTCTCAACTGAGAATACATCATCAAATCCACGGTAGAAGTTGAATTCTAATTTATCTTTGTCAGTTGGGTAAGTATATTTACCACCTACTTGCCAAATGAATGGTTTGAATTTGTATTCTAGGCGATCTTTCTTGAATTTCCAGATTTCTGTAATTTCTTTTGGATCTGCTTGGAAGTTAGCCCAAATGTCATAGTGAACTGGGATAACTACTTTAGCGTTTAATGATTCAGCCATACGTAACATATCCACTGAAGTCACTTTGTCAGTGATACCACGAGGGTTTTCACCGTAAGCACCTAAGCACACATCGATTTCATGTTCGTTACCATGTTTAGCAAACATGTTTGAGTAGTGAGAATCTCCTGCGTGATATAAGTTACCACCACTTGTTTTGAATAAGTAGTTAACAGCGATTTCGTCCATGTCTTGAGGCATTTTACCTTTAAGAACTTCACCGTCTTTAGCAGTTACTAAAGCTGTACGGTCAAATGCTTCTAAAGCAACGATTTCGATATCTTTAATTTGAACTGAGTCTCCTGGATGTACAACGATTGTACGTTCAGCAGGAACTCCCCAACCTAACCAAGTGTTTACTACTTCTTGTGGTCCAATGAATTTTGCTTCTGGACAGTTGTTAGCAACTGCAGCAGCTGTGTTAATGTCTAAGTGGTCTGAGTGAATGTGTGTTACTACTAAAGCATCAACGTTTTTCACTTCAAATGGATCGATTACGAATGGTTGTGTACGTAAGTTTGGTTGTAAGTTTTGGCAACCACTCATACGTTGCATTTGGTGACCAGTTTTCATTTTTCCGTTGCCGTGGCTACGTTTACCAGTTCCACACCATAAGTCACATAGAATGTTAGTACCTT
>CALCML010000208.1 GCA_937967765.1 uncultured Carnobacterium sp. | reverse complement strand
TCGGACGTCTTTGCCCACAAATCGTGTACTACGTATTCGCGTATGCACAATTAGTCAAAGACGGTACTCTAACAATTGGCGACCCAATGAACGTTGTGGTTCCAACAGGTAACTTCGGTAACATCCTAGCAGCCTACTATGCAAAAGGCATCGGTGTTCCAATCAATAAACTCATCTGCGCTTCAAACGAAAACGATGTGCTGGTTGATTTCTTCCAAACTGGAACATACAACCGACTACGCGAATTTAAATTAACAAGTTCGCCAAGTATGGATATCCTTGTTTCAAGTAACCTTGAGCGTTTCGTCTTCGAATTAACAGGACGTAGCTCGAAGGAAACAAATGCACTCATGACTTCCTTAAAAGAAAACGGAAGCTACTCTGTTCCAAATACAGATACTGCTCTATTCCAACAATTTTATGGAAACCGTGCGAGCCAAGAAGAAACGGCTCAAACGATTCATGATGTATTCACGAAGGAGCATTATTTATTAGATCCACACACTGCAGTTGCAGATGCTGTGTACGATAAATACAAGAAAGAAACAGGAGACGAAACTCCTACAGTGGTCGTATCGACAGCGAGTCCATATAAATTCCCACAAAGTGTTCTTTCAGCACTAAACGTGGATACAAACCAAACAGATGCTAAATTGATGGAAGCTATTCAACAAGAAAGCGGCATCGCCATTCCTACAGCTGTAACAAGTGTATTGGATGCGCCAATCCGTCATACAAAAGTTTTTTCAATCGAAGGCATGAAACAATCTGTCTTAGATTCATTAAACATTCAATAAAAACAAAAAGACAAGAAATAGTCGAATCGACTATTTCTTGTCTTCTTTTTTATTCTTCTGTTAGGAACCCTTGCGCTTTTAGTACATCGAACATTTCCGCACGTTTTGCACCAAGCGTATGGTATTTCGTAGAAACTTGCTTTGTAAAGGCATCTACACGTCGGTTAGCATCGCGAAGGTCGTAGTATTCTGTCACTGTCGCATCATACTCTTTCAACTCTTCTAATGGATTCTCAAGCTCACGGTATCCATTTTCCATATGAATCACTTCTTTTGGAAGGCGTGGTTTTAATTGTGGCTCTTGGGTTGGCCAACCTACCGCTAAACCGATTGCTGGATAAGTGTATTTTGGTAAATTTAGTAACTCAACAATTTTGGCTGTATCGTTAAAGAAACTTCCTAGGTAAACAGTCCCCATCCCTAGAGATTCAGCCGCCACAACAACGTTTTGAGCCGCAATCACCGCATCTGTTAATCCAGATACGAAACGGTCTGCGCTGCCTTGAACGCCTACTTCTTGTCCTAAGGCTTTCGCAATTTCAGTGTTACGATGTTGGTCCACCACGAATACAAATAGATGCCCGTTGTTAGCCACATAAGGTTGCCCACTTACAGCCGCTAATTCCTTCTTTAATTCTGGATCCGTTACACTAATAATCGAATAAGCTTGCATGTACATACTTGAAGCTGTTCTTTGCGCTACTTCTACTAGTAAATCCACTTCTTCTTTTGTTAGTGGTTTATCCTCAAACGCACGAATCGTACGGTGATTTAATTGTGTTTTGATAGTTTCATTCATTTTGACGTCTCCTTTGTATCAAAAAAAGAGTCGACTGCTCAACTCTTTTTGGTTTTTAGAAATATTGTTTGCCTGTTTCCAAGGCAGCTTCCGGCATAATGACTTCGCCGTATTCTTTCAAGACTTCCCACGAAATTCTTGAGAACTCTGCGTACTCACGAACAAGCGCCATTTTCGCAGCGACTTCTTCTGGTTTTTCCACTTGATGGAAAACGTGTAAGAAATAATGTCCGCTGTAACGGTAAAGAACAGATTGGTCGAACTCCCCTGCTGTTTCTTTTGCCATTGAGACGAAATCTTCGAAGTCTTCAAAGACGACTGTCACATCGATTGGTTTCAACGTTGAAGATTTATCTTCCGTATTAATGACTGGTTTTGGAGAAATTTTTCCTTCTT
>CALCML010000207.1 GCA_937967765.1 uncultured Carnobacterium sp. | reverse complement strand
CTAGGGAAATTGTGCTTTCCGAGTCCTGGTTTAACCTGAAACCAGGGCTCTTTTTGTTTGGGAAAAATTAAGGGTAAAGCACTTCGTGCGCTTTGGATGTCTCTGTAGTAGAAATAATAGCTGCAACGGGTTGAGCCTGAGGTCTCAACTCCTACCAAGCTTCAAACTGACACTAGGAATAAATTCCAAGTGTCAGTAATTCACATTGGTTGCGCTCGCTATTATCACTACTACAGAATCCAAAGGCACTCGTGCTTTACAAATAAGATACCTAGTTTCGGTTAAACCTTTTAAAGGGTGGGTGGAGAAGGAGAAATAGTGTGTGCTGAGACGGAGAAAGTACATATATTTTAGCGAGTCCTATTACCTAATGCTTTGACGGAGAGAGAGTTTGACAGGAAGTCATTTCAATAGTAAAGTAAACGGTGAAAGAGGTGTTTGTATGGTTACAGAATGCGAAAAAATGAATGTGTCTCATGAGATTTGGATGATGATTATGAAAATCTACAATGAGAACTTGAAAACTTTTTCGATGTCATTAAAAGAGGTGGGGTTGAATCCAACTCATTTTGAAGTGTTACATCTGATTTTCCGAAATCAAACGATGGATCAAAAGACGATTGCGCAAACGTTGAATTTGACGCAGGGAAATATCACGCATTGCATTCGTCATTTAGACAAGTTGGAATTAATTGCGATTGAAAAAGACTGGAAGACAAAGCACATTTCATTAACAGAAAAAGGGAAGAAGCTGCTCGATGATTTAATTCCAGCGCAACATCAAATGATGGAACATACATTGCGTGGATTGGACTGCAACCAAAAGCAACAATTGCGTGAGCTACTCATCTCATTTGCAAACACATGTAAGAAGTCGGTTTAAGTAAATTTTAAGTACGAAACGTATACTGAAGAAAAAAGAAGAGGTAATACTATGAGAATTTTAGTAGCAGAAGATGAAATTGATTTAGCCGAAGCGCTGAAAATGATGCTAGAAATGCAAAAATATAGTGTGGAAGTTGTTCACGACGGGGCGGACGCGCTGTTTTATGCTGAATCAACACCATATGATTTAATTTTACTGGATGTCATGATGCCGAAGAAATCAGGAATCGAAGTGGTACGTGAGTTACGTGCAGGAGGAAATACCACACCTGTTCTAATGTTGACGGCAAAAAGCCAATTAGAAGATAAAGTAACAGGGCTAGAAGAAGGTGCGGACGATTATTTAACGAAACCGTTCGAAGCGCCTGAGTTGTTAGCGCGTGTGAAATCATTACTTCGCCGCCCAAATGTTTTCGTATCGTCAGTGATGACGGTTGGAAATATTGAATTAAATCGCGATAAGTTCACGATGCAATCCGCTAGCGGGCAAGTGTTATTGAATAATAAAGAGTTTCAACTGATGGAGTACTTTATGATGAATAGCAATCAAGTATTATCGACCGAGTTAATTATGGAAAAAGTATGGGGACTCGACTCAGATGCGGAGATTAATGTCGTATGGGTGAATATCTCATCTCTTCGTAAAAAATTAGCAAGTATTGAGGCGAACGTGACGATTAAATCGGCACGTGGTCTTGGCTATCAGTTGATGGTCGAAGCCTAATTACAGTTGAAAAATGAATGACAGTTAAAAAAGGGGAGCTTGCATGTTTAAACAACTTCAAAAAAGCTTTGTAAAAAGTGCCATGCTGTCGTTTACGGCAGTGCTACTGGTTGTGTTAGTGGCGGTAAACGTACTGAACTATCGGCAAACAGAAGCACAAGTGGATCGACTCTCGACAATGCTCATTGAAAATGACGGAGTTTTTCCTGAAGCTCCAGATAGTAGCGGACCAAAAGAACACCCAGAGCATGGATTTCCAAAAGGTCAGGAGTTTCGTAAAGATGACCAATTATCCATCCGTTATGCAGTGGTGAAAATAGCGAATAATGCGATTAAATCTGTGGACAAAACACATCTAGTTTCTATTGAAGAGGATACTTTGTCTGACAAAGCGCTTCTAATTGCACAAGGAACTGCTACTAGTGGCTGGGAAGGCGATCTACGTTACCAAGTATCCAAGACAGACTCTGAAACGATGGTAGTGTTTATTGATGCGCGTCGTGAAGTTCAGCAGAATTCAAGATTATTGATGGTCACGTTAACCGTATTTATTTTATGTATACTCGTTGTATATGTACTCGTTCGTCTTGCATCTAACCGTGCAATTCGTCCATTTGTGGAAAACGTAGAGCGTCAGCAACAATTTATCGCCAATGCCAGTCATGAGATTAAGACACCGTTAGCGGTCCTTTCAGCCAATACGGATTTACTCGCAATGATGGGTACAGAAGCTAAATTTGTCGATAGTAACAAACGCCAAATTAAGCGTCTGAACTCTCTTGTAGAGCAGATGTTAATTCTTTCAAGATACGACGAAGGAGAAGCGGCTGCGACAAAAGAAGAAGTCGATTTAGTAGCCGTTACGAAAGCAATCGTTGAAGAGATTTTACCAGTCTTAAACGAAAAAGAACTTCAGGTAGAATTTACTGGCGAGGCACAAACGATTATCACAACGAATAAGAGTGCGATGACGGAGTTGATTCGTATCTTGCTCGATAACGCGATGAAGTATACGGTCGGTGAACCGGTGATTACCGTTGAGGCGAAAAGAAATCAATTAGCTATTGGAAATGAAACCGAACCAATGACAAAGGAACAGGTCAGTCAGATTTTCGATCGCTTCTACCGCGTAGACAGTTCGAGAAATCGTACGACAGGCGGTAGTGGACTAGGGCTTTCTATCGCGCAGAAGATTGCCGAAACGAACAATGTACAGTTGACAGCAGAACTCACGAGTGAAACACGAATTCGCTTTGTGATTGAGGGTGAGAAGAATGGATGATCGACTTATCTATGAAGTTTTAGAAGTGGTTGGTGAAATTCCAAGCGGAAAAGTTGCTACCTATGGACAGATTGCTAAACTCATAGGTCGAGCGAAAAATGCAAGATTAGTTGGAAAGATTTTAAGTCAGGTAGAAATCTATGGCGACTACCCTTGCCACAGAGTCGTTAATGCAAGTGGAAGACTGGTACCAGGATGGTTTGAACAAAAAGAATTATTAGAAGCTGAAAGAATCATCCTTAAAAGCCCGACAAATGTATCACTCAAAAAATATCAATGGAATCCGGAAGAGGATTAGCCCAATCTACAATAAAGATTGGGCTTTTGTTTTAAAAAAGATACAAAATGAAAGACGCTTGGAAAATTATTCCAGCGTCTTTTTTTCGTGCGAATTATCATATATGGTAATTATCATATATGATAATTACCAGTTTTCAAAAAACTTTTTCAAAAAACTTTTTTTGTTTTAAGTTCATTTTAAGTAAGCTCGTTATGATTAAACCATCAACAAATAGTTGATAGGAAGCGAGGGGGACCAAAATGAAAAGAAACAGAATGATTGTTCTATTATCCACGATTACTATTGCAACAACTTTAGTTGCATGCCAAAACACACAAACACAAACACAAGCTGAGGCGACTTCTCAAGTCCAAGCTCAACAGAGTCCCCCAGCTAAACCTGGAGGAGAAGGGTTTGGCGGAAGCGACCAAGTGACACAAGGTGAGGCAGCAACAAATTTAACAACAGATGCAACAGTAACAGGAGAAACTTATGAATCTACCGGAGATGATGAAAATGCACTCCGTGTAACAGGAGCAACTGTCACGTTAGACGGCGTAACGATTAACAAAACAGCCGGAGCGACATCGAATACAGAAAATGGAGACTTCTACGGAATGAACGCAGGATTCTTAGCAACCGATGGAGCAACGGTAACACTCACAAACTCAACCGTCAATACAACTGCACAGAACGGGAACGGGGTGTTCAGTTACGGCTCAGGAACGACCGTCAATGTATCAGACACAACAATCACAACAACAAAAGATAACTCAGGTGGTATCCAAACGACAGGTGGAGCTACGATGAATGCGACAAACTTAACAGTAAACACCGCAGGAAATTCATCAGCAGCGATTCGAACAGACCGTGGTGGCGGTACGGTGGTTGTAGACAAAGGAACATACATTTCTACAGGATACAACTCACCAGCGGTATACTCTACAGCGAATATCACTGTCAAAAATGCAACATTGAACGCTGAAAACTCAGAAGCACTTGTTATCGAGGGTCAAAACTCAATCACATTAGAAAATACAAACGTAACAGGGAATATGAGTTCAACAGAAGGTAGCTCTTCAGACAACAACGTACACAACGTGATGATTTACCAATCAATGTCAGGAGATGCTGAGAGTGGAACTTCTACTTTCACAATGAAAGGCGGCACTTTAACAGGACGTAACGGAGACCAAATCTACGTAACGAACACACACAGCGTCATCACTTTAGAAGACGTAACGATCACAAATCAAGATTCATCTGGCAGATTATTAGCCATCTTAGGAAATGATGCAACACGTGGCTGGGGTACAGCCGGTGCCAATGGTGGTCAAGTTGATTTAACAACGACGAACCAAACATTAACTGGAGCGATTGAGGTGGATACCGTATCTACATTGAACTTCACAATGGGCAAAGGAACAAACTTTACAGGTACCATCAATATCGTAGAAAATGCTGAAGGAGGGACGGCCGTGGACAATAACGCAGTAATCACAGTAGAAGAGGGGGCGACATGGACGTTGACAGGAAATGTCACAATTACATCATTAGAAAACAAAGGTACAATCAACTTTAACGGATATACAATCACTTTAGCGGATGGTACGGTCCTAAAATAAAACTTAACTTGATGGAGCTAGGCGAAAAGTCTAGCTCTTTTTTTGTTTCCGTGCATGAAGAATTTCTATTTTCAATTGTTGAAAACTAGAAGAAAACGCATGATTGTGATAAAATAGCTAAAGTAATAAAATTTTTAAAAAAGAGGTGCTCACATGGATCAAAACGAAAACAAAAATGTGGAATCAGTTGCTGAAAAAGCTACAGAAGTAAAAGGCGAAGTAGTTGAAGCAGCAAAAGAAACAGCTGAAGAAGTGAAAGAAGTAGCCGAAACAGTTGTTGAAGAAGCAAAAGAAGCAAAAGCTCCTGAAGCAGATGGCGACTTTAAAGAAGTTGTTGAAGACGTTAAAGAAAAAGCAGAAGTAGCTGGTGAACGTGTAAAAGAAGTGGCTGGCGCTGCTAAAGAAAAAGTGGAAGAAGTAGCAAGCAAAGTGTTCACTGAAGAAAACAAAGCAAAATTGAATGAAGCAACAGAAAAAGCTGTTGATAAAGTTGAAAGCTATAATAAAAATAATTTATTCGAAAAAATCTTCTTCGGTGTATCGATTGCGCTTGCACTCTTCACGCTTCTAGTGTTACTAAATGGACTAGGATTTGCGTTTGGTTCAAACGGCGGAGTGAATACGACAAGTTTACAAGCAGCATATACAGACCTTTCTAATAAAGTGAAGAACTTAAGCCTATACTTTGGTTTATCATTCTTCTTTGCATTAGTAGGTGCTGTATTTACTGGATATTTCTTATTCCAAGCTCATAAAGAAAATAAAAACTTATGGACTAACGTGAATGTAGCTTCATTAGCAATGGTAGTATCTGTCTTCTTAGGAAACATCTTAGGTGGCGGATTCTTAGATGCTCTTGGTAAATTGTCTGATTTCTTTAGCGGAAAATCAAATTCAGCAATAAATTCCATGATTTCTGAAGCATTTACTAACCCATTAGCAGCAAGCCGTACTGCACAATCATTCGTAGATGGATTACAAACAGGATCAAAAATTGCAATCTTCTTCTACTTATTAGCATTTGCAGCATCAGCAGCAACTGTGTATTTCTACTACCAAAAATTATTCCAAAAGAAAGCTCAATAAGCGAGGGTACCAATGAAAAAATTCTTTCAAATTATTTTAGGGGTTAGCTTCCTATTTCTATTAGTAGGTTGTAGCTCACAAGAGACTGCGACTTTCACTCAAAAATCAGGTGATACGGACGTAACTTTAGTTTATACGTATGATAAAAAGACTGATACCGTGACAAAGATTAAGATCGAAACGAATGAACCTACTGAACACACTGAGGCTCGTAAGGATAACGAAAAACTCTTTGAATCGATGAAAGGGTTAAATGGGGTTGTGACTTCAATTACTGAAAAAGATGGCAAACTCATCTCATCGGTTGAAGTTGACTTAACGAAATATACGTTGTCAAAACTGAAAGAAAGTAACAATTTATTCTTTGCAGGCCTTCTTCAAAGTGGTTTCTTAACAGAAGACGGAGATCACGTATCATTCTCTAAGAGTAAAGAAGTTGCACTAAAACGCGGAATGACAGAACAAACGAAATAATGACATGAAATGACTTGAACAGTGATTTGTTCAAGTCATTTTTGAATTAAACTATTAATTATGAGTTACTCTTATTCGCGTTGACAATCGTTTTTTTGCTACATATAATGAAATCAAAAAAGAGGAGATTTGTATGAAAAAATTACTTTCAATGTTGATGGGGGTAGGTTTGATTCTTATTTTAGTAGGTTGTAGTTCGCAAGAGACTGCGACTTTCGTTCAAAAATTAGATAACGCAGAATTTTTTGTGACGTATACGTATGATAAAAAGAAAGATACCGTTACAAAGATTAAAACCGAAATGAATCAGTCTTCTGAATTCACTATAGCTCGTAAGGAAAACGAAAACCTCTTTGAAGAGATTAAGGGGATTGATGGAGTTGTGACTTCGATTACAGAAAAAGATGGCAAAGACATCTTTTCGGTGGAAGTCGACTTAACGAAATTTCAGTTGTCGAAACTTAAAGAAAGCAACAGTGTGTTCTTTAAAAGTCTTGTTCAAAGAGGCTTCTTAACAGTAGATGGAGATAAGGTATCTTTCTCTAAGAGTAAAGAAGCTGTGCTACAACACGGATATACAGAACAAAAGAAATAACGAAATAATCCATGGATAATTTTATCCATGGGTTATTTTTTTATTTTAAGTTAATTTTAAGTTCGCTTCGTATACTAAAACCATCAAGAAAAGGAATCGAGGAGAACGAGATGGAAAAGAAAAGACAATGGTTTTTAACAACAACATTAATGATTTCTCTAGGTTTGGCCGCTTGCGGATCGCAAAGTGTATTAAGCCAAACCGATGCAAACATTCAAACAACAACTACTAAGACATCAACAACATCAACTACGCAGACCGCTTCTTATTTTGAAGCAAGCGACTTAACAGCGACTTACGACGAAAGTAAAGCTTCGAAAATTTCGCTTCAAGGAACGACAGCTACTGTTTCAGGAGACGGCGTAACGGTGAATGGAAGTACGGTAGAAATTACAAAAGCCGGGACGTATATCGTTGAAGGAACGGCGACGAGCGTTCAATTGAAAGTCGCAGCGGGTAAGGAAGATGAAGTACAAATCGTCTTCAAGAATGCGACGTTGAAGAATACGGAAGCTCCATTGCTCGTCGACACGGCGAAAAAAGTGATTTTAACGCTAGCAGACGGAACGAAAAATGAAGTGTCTGATGAATCAACGTCAACGGTCAAAGGAGCCATCTACTCAGATAGCGACTTGACGATTAATGGTAAAGGATCGTTAACCGTGAACGGTGCCGTAAGTAATGCGATTAAATCAAAAGATGGTATTCGCATTGTAGATGCTACGGTCACAACAACCGCGAAAAAACACGGAATTGCAGCGAACGACTTCGTGAATGTATCAGGCGCAACATTAAACTTAACTGCCGATGAAGACGGCATTCACTCAGACAATGAAGATGATGTATTGCTAGGAAATGTTTACTTAGTGAATACAACTATCACAGTGAACGCTGGCGACGATGGAATTAATGCTTCGAATACAATGCTTATCGACGAAGGTTCAACCATCGACGTACAAAAGAGTGAAGAAGGTCTTGAAGCACGCTTGATTCATCAAGTCGGTGGAACGATTACTGTGAAATCTTCGGATGATGGATTGAACGCAAAAGACTGGACGCTAGAATCTTCTGATGAGCAAGGCCCAGGTCAACAAACAAAGAAAGTAAAATCTGAAGCCGCAAATGCGAAAAACTTAGATCAAGCAGGTGAAG
>CALCML010000206.1 GCA_937967765.1 uncultured Carnobacterium sp. | reverse complement strand
AACCAAAAGGATTACAAGCAACACCTGATCAATGGAAGGCAATAGCTACTCGTGGAAACAATCTTCTTGTTTCTGCCTCAGCTGGATCAGGGAAAACAAAAGTTCTTGTAGAACGTATTTTAATGCATATTCAAGAGGGAATTGATATTAATGAATTGTTAGTCGTAACCTTTACGGAACTTGCAGCAAAAGAAATGAAAGAGCGTCTTCGCACTAAATTAGAAGAAGCGATTGAAAAATCAACGGATGAAGTTCTTCAACAACGTTTTGCGAAGCAATTACAACTTATTCCATCTGCTATGATTTCAACAATTCATAGTTTCTGTATGAAAGTGATTCGTCGATATTTCTATTTAGCGGGTATTGATCCAGTATTTACGATGATGGATGAAATCGAAGGACAACTACTACAAGAAAAGGTATGGAGAGCACTAGAAGAAGAGCTTCTTGAGCAACCTGAATACGAAGAAGTTTTTGCAACGTTCTCAAACGACCGTTCAGACGATGGCATCACCAATACTGTTTACCGCCTATATCAATATTCTCGTTCAAAAAGAGAACCTAAAACATGGCTCTCCAATTTAACAGAGAACTATTCAGTTGGAAGTGATTATGCTTCAACACCTTTCGTTAAAACGTACGTAAAACCAGCATTAATCGAAGAGTTAACTTATCTCGTAACGCAATACGATCAACTTCTTAAAGATATTGAACTTCTTGGAGCACCTAAGCATCAAGTGGTATTAGAAGATGATTTAGATTTTGTAAAAACCGTTCTTGTACATATTCAAGAAGAATCTTACGTTTTTGCGTATCAAACATTTGCAGATAGAAAATTCAAGAACTGGTCTACAGCTAAAGTGGATGAGACCGTTAAAGAAAGCCTAGATGAGATTAAAGCGATTCGTGAAGGGCTGAAAAAAGACTTCCAAAAAGTTAAAGAGGATTACTTTGCGATTTCTCCAGAAGTTCAGCTGCAACAAATGACAAAAGTAAATCGAATTCTATCGAAACTTTCAGATATCGCTGTGATGTTTTATGACCGATTCCAAGACGAAAAACATCAGTTAAACAAGCTTGATTTCTCTGATTTAGAACATGATACTTTGAGAATTTTGACGAAATTAGATTCAAATGGGCAAAAGATTGCTTCAGAATACTATCAAAATTACTTTAAAGAAGTCATGGTCGATGAATATCAAGACGTTAACCGTGTTCAAGAAGCGATTTTAGAGCTCGTAAGTAAGCCAAATAATCGTTTTATGGTAGGTGACGTAAAACAATCTATCTATGGTTTCCGACTTGCAGATCCGTCTCTTTTCCGCGAAAAATACGAAGCATATGCCGAAGGAAAGAGTGGAGAACGCATCGTCTTAGCAGAAAATTTCCGTTCTAGAGATGAGGTTCTTTCCTTTACGAATAAAGTATTCCAACAAATTATGAATAAAGAGTTGGGACAAGTGGAATATGACGATGTTGCAGCGCTTAAAACAGGGAATCTCTCTTATTCTCAAGATGACGACAAATCCAGTGAAATCATTCTTATTAAGGATGTTGATTTAAAAGAAGACTTTGAAGACATTGAAGATGCTGAAGGATTCGAAAAGGTAGAAAATGAAATTCATTATGTTGCGCAACGCATTCAAGAGATGATAAAGACACCTTTTGAAGTGA
>CALCML010000205.1 GCA_937967765.1 uncultured Carnobacterium sp. | reverse complement strand
TCGTGACACACCATTAATATACTTCCTTTATATTCTTGTAATGCACGTTTTAGCTCATCTTTGGCATCTACGTCTAAGTGGTTTGTCGGTTCGTCGAGTACGAGCACGTTTGACTCTTCGTTCATCAACTTACAGAAGCGCACCTTTGCTTGTTCTCCCCCACTTAATACTTGCACTTGACTCTCGATATGTTTACTTGTTAATCCACAACGAGCGAGCGCTGCACGTACTTCTGGTTGTGTCATCGATGGGAAGGTATCCCAGATTTCTTCTAGGGCTGTCTTACGATTTCCTTTTGGTGTCTCTTGTTCGAAATACCCAAGATCGATATAGTCCCCACGCGTTACTTTTCCGTTCAATGGTTTAATAATGCCTAACAAGCTCTTGAGTAGTGTCGTTTTCCCGATACCATTCGCCCCAACAATCGCAATCTTTTGGCCACGTTCCATCTCAAGATTCACATGTCCTGTTAATGGACGGTCGTATCCAATCACTAAGTCTTCGGCTTGGAAAATGTAACGACCAGGCGCACGAGAAGTCTTGAACTCGAATTTTGGTTTTGGCTTCTCACTCGCTAATTCGATGACTTCCATTTTATCCAGTTTCTTCTGACGAGACATCGCCATATTACGTGTTGCGACACGTGCCTTATTACGGTTTACGAAGTCCTTCAAGTCCGCAATCTCTTTTTGTTGACGGTTATACGCCGCTTCTAGTTGAGATTTCTTCATCGCATACACTTCTTGGAACTGATCATAGTCCCCAACATAACGGTTTAACTCTTGATTGTCCATATGGTAAATCAAGTTCACGACGCTGTTTAAGAACGGAATATCATGCGAAATTAGGATAAATGCATTTTCGTATTCTTGTAAGTAGCGTTTCAACCATTCGATATGTTCTGCGTCTAAGTAGTTTGTCGGCTCGTCGAGTAATAAAATGTCTGGTTTTTCTAATAATAGTTTTGCCAGTAACACTTTCGTACGTTGACCACCACTGAGTTCACTTACGTCGCTATCCATCCCGAATGCTGCAACGCCTAATGCACGCGCTACTTCATCGATTTTAGCATCCAGAATATAGAAGTCGTGGCTATCTAATCGCTCTTGCAACTCGCCCACTTCTTCTAGCATCGCGTTCATTTCGTCTTCGTTTGCTTCTCCCATCGCCATATACAATTCATTGATGCGCGCTTCAGCTACAAATAAATCGTCGAAGGCTTTTTGAAGAACACTGCGAACCGTCATTCCTGGTTCAAGGACGGTATGTTGGTCCAAGTATCCTACCTTTACATTTTTAGACCACTCGATTTTTCCTTCGTCGGGTTGTAATTGACCTGTCACGATATTCATGAAGGTTGATTTCCCTTCACCGTTTGCTCCAATGAGTCCGATATGTTCCCCTTTTAATAGACGGAAGCTCACATCATTGAAGATGGCTCTTTCGCCGAAGCCGTGTGTTAATTTTTCTACATTTAAAATACTCATCAACGTTCTCCTTAAGTTTTCTCTGGGTCATTGTATCATAGTTTGCGATAAATTCAAAAAAAGCCAAAAGAAATACGGAGCAAGAAACGAATCCCTACTCCGCATTTTTCTACTATTTAAATTGTGCTTTGTATAACGCCGCATACGCACCATTTTGTGCGAGTAATTCTTCATGCGTGCCGTCTTCTGTCAGTCCATCTTCTGTAACGACAATAATACGGTCTGCATTTTTAATCGTAGCAAGGCGGTGAGCGATAATAAAGGTCGTTCTTCCTTTTGCTAACTCGTCAAACGATTGTTGAATAAACTTCTCCGTTTGCGTATCGAGCGCGCTCGTTGCTTCGTCCAAGATTAAAATAGAAGGATTCTTCAAGAAAATACG
>CALCML010000204.1 GCA_937967765.1 uncultured Carnobacterium sp. | reverse complement strand
CGTTTGATAAGGTCATCGTCGTGACCACTGAAAAAGACTTTGATGACATTAACGACATTTTGGAATAGAGGTGTCTGAATGAATATCAAAACAGTTCGCTATTTCGTGGGAAAAATGCTTCAAGTTGAAGCGGCGCTCTTAGCCTTACCACTGATTGTTAGCTTTATTTATCAAGAGTCATTGACTCAAAAACTGGCTTATGCCGGAACGATTCTGTTACTGCTTGTGATTGGGCTTCTCTTAAGCTTTAAAAAGCCAGAGCCGCTAAAAATCATGGCGCGTGATGGGGTCGTAACCGTAGCCTTAAGCTGGATTTTACTATCGTTCTTTGGTGGGTTGCCATTTGTCTTCACAGGAGAAATCCCAAATGTGGTGGATGCCTTCTTTGAAACGGCGAGTGGATTAACGACCACTGGTTCAAGTATTATTCCAGACCTTTCAGTGCTCGCGCATTCTTCATTATTTTGGAGAAGCTTCACTCACTTAGTCGGTGGGATGGGGGTACTAGTATTCGCACTTGCGATTCTTCCAAGTCATGGGTCCGAATCCGTGCAGCTAATGCGTGCGGAAGTTCCAGGTCCTGTGTTTGGGAAACTCGTATCGAAATTAGCACATACGGCTCAAATCTTGTATTTGATTTACTTAGCGATGACCGCCGCCTTAACGATTATCTTAGTCATCTTCCAAGTGCCACTCTTTGATGCCTTGCTTCTATCGTTTGGTACAGCAGGTACAGGTGGATTTGGGATTAACAATGCCGGGTTTAGCATTTACGCCAACCCAGCAGCCGTGGAATGGATTATCGGGGTAGGGATGATGCTCTTTGGAATCAACTTTAACTTGTATTACTTCATTCTTCTAGGCGCTGTGAAAGACGTAATTAAAGACGAAGAAATGCGTACGTATGTTGGAATCGTCCTTAGCTTTACAATGATTATTTTCACCGTATTGTCGATTACGCAATCGGCATTAGGCGTTCCGATTCGTAGCGTCTTCTTCACGGTATCGTCGATTATTACTACAACTGGGTATTCAACGGTCGACTTTGGCCTCTGGGGATTATTCCCACATGTGTTGCTGCTTCTTCTAATGTTTATCGGAGGATGTGCCGGGTCAACAGCCGGGGGGATTAAAGTCTCTCGTATTGTCGTGTACTTCAAGAGTGCGATTGCCGAGTTAAAACGCATGGGGCAACCACGTCGTGTATTTGTTCCAACGATGAACGGAAAACCAATCGATAATAAAATGGAGAAGAGTATCGCCAACTACTTAATCGTATATGTGTTAGTCTTCCTCGTATTATTACTTTCAGTTTCAGTTGAAGCAGGCGATTTTACGACCGCCTTCTCGAGTGTGGCCGCAACCTTTAACAATATCGGGCCAGGGCTTGGTCAAGTAGGACCTACAAGCAACTTCTCAATGTATTCTGATTTCAATACTTTTGTACTTGCGATTGGGATGATTGCAGGACGTTTGGAAATTTATCCAATCATCATGCTTTTCTCACCAACAACAATGAAGGCATTTGCACGTCGACGTTAACCATTTCTTAAACAAATAAATAAAGAACTTTAAGGAAAGTACATTTTTTTCTTAAAGTTCTTTTTGTATACTATAGGTGTAACGAGTAAGTTACGATTTAAAACAAAGGAGGTTCATTCATGAAGAAATGGATGAAAGCAACCGCAATTGTTCTTGCTTTGATGGGATTATCCATGAAGAATGCATATGCCATCGATACAACGACAGTCAATGAAAAATGGGGAAAACCAACCGTGGTCTATGGTGGTGGACTCAGTGAAGCGCAAATAAAACAAACATCAGAATTATTAGGCATTAAAGATTCAAACACCGTATTAACCGAAACGGCTACTGGACAAGATTTAATCAAATATCTTGGAAGTGGTGACGGGAATACGTCTGTCATGATTTCATCTGTGATGGTTCAAAAGACGGATAAAGGCACAGGTGTAAAGGTGAAAATCAAGACGCCTGAAAACATCACACTGGTCACTGCCGAGCAATATGCCAATGCGGCGATTACGGCAGGGGTAA
>CALCML010000203.1 GCA_937967765.1 uncultured Carnobacterium sp. | reverse complement strand
TTGGTTCTATGACAGAGAAAATGGATCGTGTTCAATTACTTGTGGGACGTATTGCAAAAGAATTGAACTTGCCAAGTGATGTTGTTGTTACAGCACAACGTGCGGCTTCTATTTATAAATTTGACTTAGTAACGAACATGGTTGGAGAGTTCCCTGAATTACAAGGAATCATGGGTGAAATCTATGCCTTGAAACAAGGAGAAACTCCTGAAGTAGCGCAAGCAATCCGTGAACACTATATGCCAGCGAGTGCAGATGGAGAGCTTCCAACTTCTGTACCAGGTGCTTTACTTGCGATTGCTGATAAATTAGATACATTCTTGAGTTTTACAGCTGCTGGAATGCTTCCAACAGGTTCAAACGACCCATATGCACTTCGTCGTCAAGTAATGGGACTAGTACAAATCCTTGCAGCATTTGATTGGAACATTGAAATTGAAGACTTTACAAAACTATTGTTAGGTCTTGATTACGCTGAGTTCCTAACAGGTAAAGAAGATGAAATTGAAGAGTTTATCTTAAGCTTTATTCGTGAACGTGTGGCACAACGTATTGCTACGATTACAAAACGTCATGATATTATCGATGCGGTTGTAAACAGTCATACTTCATCAATTCCTGAACAATTGAAAGCTGCAAAAGTTCTTTCAGCTGTTTCTGAATCAGAAGAATTTAAAGGAATTACAGAGGCATTAAACCGTGTTATCAATATTAGTGCGAAAGCTCAAGATGATGCGAGTGGCGAAATTTTAGAAGATCGTCTTGAAACAGCAAGTGAACGTACTTTAGTAAAAGCGATTAAAGAACTTCATTCAAAAGTACAAACATTAACTCCTGAAGAACTTTATTGTCATTTAGAAGCAATTGCACCAAAAATCAATGATTTCTTCAATGAAAATATGGTTATGGTAGACGATGAAGAAACTCGTCGTAACCGTCTAAGATTCTTAGGATTACTATCTCAAATCATTTTAGATTTCGCAGATTTCACATCATTAATCGTTAAATAAGAACCCTCACACAGAAAGGAGAGTGAATGAAATGGCAGTATTTTATGATCGTGCCACGATTCAAGTCAAAGCCGGAAAAGGTGGAGACGGAATGGTTGCGTTTCGTCGTGAAAAATATGTACCAGACGGAGGCCCGGCTGGTGGAGACGGCGGTAAAGGCGGAAGTGTCATTTTTAAAGTCGATTCAGGACTTAGAACCTTATTAGATTTCCGTCACAAACGTCATTTCAAAGCAAAACCTGGTGAAAACGGCATGAGTAAGAGTATGTATGGCCGTGGAGCAGAAGACTTAATCGTTAAAGTCCCACCAGGAACAATCGTTAGAAATGCTGAGACGAAAGCACTGATTGCTGACTTAGTAGAAGATGGGCAAGAAGTAGTAGTTGCTAAAGGTGGCCGTGGTGGTCGAGGAAATATCCGTTTTGCAACGCATAAAAATCCTGCTCCAGATATCGCCGAGAATGGTGAACCAGGAGAAGAGTTTGAACTCGATTTAGAATTAAAAGTTTTAGCTGACGTTGGGTTAGTTGGATTCCCATCAGTAGGGAAATCGACTTTACTATCTGTGATTTCAAGTGCAAAACCAAAAATTGCAGACTATCACTTTACAACATTGAATCCTCAATTAGGAATGGCGCAGGCTCCAAATGGCGAACAATTCGTCGTTGCAGACTTACCAGGATTAATTGAAGGAGCCCATACAGGTGTAGGACTTGGAATTCATTTCTTAAAACATATCGAACGTACAAAAGTATTGCTTCATGTGATTGATATGGCCGCAATGGAAGGCCGTGATCCTTTTGAAGATTACAAGATTATTCAAGAAGAACTCGGAAGTTATCACTTACGCTTACTAGAACGTCCAATGCTGATTGTGGCGAACAAAATGGACCAACCTCAAGCAGAAGAAAACTTAGAGAAGTTTAAGAAAGATTTAGCAGATAGCTTAGCTGAAGGCGAAGAAATGCCAGAGATTTTCCCAATTTCTGCATACCGTCGCGAAGGCCTTCAAGCATTGCTGGCTAGAACTGCTGAAGTGTTAGATGAAACAGAATTCTTCCCATTAAACGAAGAAGTAGTGGAAACACATATCGTTTATGGATTAGAAGAAGAGGAAGCACCATTCAAAGTGACAAGAGATCCAGATGGAACATGGGTACTGTATGGTGACAAGATTGAAAAACTATTCAAGATGACAAATATGGAACATGATGAGTCTGTTATGCGATTCTCACGTCAATTACGTGGAATGGGTGTAGATAGCACTTTACGTGAAAAAGGCGCTGAAAATGGCGATTTAGTACGTATTCTAAACTTCTCATTCGAGTTCGTTGATTAAGGAGTTTTGAATATGATTGATAGAAGTGAGATGGAAAAACGTTTTTACGTATCTTCATTTGACGGCCTAAGAGCGATAGGAATTCTTAGTATTATTATTTATCACTTATATTCTTATCGCTTGCCGGGTGGATTTCTTGGATTGGACATCTTCCTCATTTTAGCGGGTTACTTTATGACAAACCGCTTAATGACAAGTTTGATGAACGATGGAAAGATTCCTTTGAAGCAGTTTTTATTAAAACGTCTAGCGCGGATTGCACTACCTTTAATTGCAATGCTCGTTCTAGTGTTCATTTATATAACGCTGTTTCAAAATGAAATGTTGGTGAACTTAAGAGGATCATTTACTTCTAGTTTAGTCTTTTTAAATAACTGGTGGCAGATTTTCCAAGCACAAACGTTTATTCCAAACTTATTAACTGAAAATCCATTTGAACACTTATGGTATATTTCATTAGCCTTTCAGTTTTACTTATTGTGGCCAATTGTATTTGCATTCTTAAGTTTATTCCTTAAGAAGCATAATTCATTATTTGTGGCAATTGTAGTGTTAGCTACAGCTTCATTCGGATTAATGCTCTTTAGTTATAAAGGGGCAGATTCATTAACGTATGTCACAATGAGCACAGGAACTCGATTATTCTCAATGCTGATTGGTTCATGTACGGCATTGCTATATCCTTTAGATCGTTTCCAAAAGGAACATAAATCTAGAGTGCCATATGAGCAATATTTAAGATTAATTCCGATTGTGTTAATGTTCATCTTGTTATTTACACTTGGACGTAACGAAGATATTACTTATCGTGGAGGAATGTTGCTCTTTGACTTAACAGTAGCTGCTGTTATTTTGATGAGTGTACATCCTAAGGTAGGAACGGGGATTTTATTCCGTTTCAAACCATTAACAGTGATTGGTCGTAGAAGTTTATCGTATTACTTATGGTTCTTACCAATTATTGTGTTATACCAAGCAAAAATGGGGATTGCTGGTTCAAGTAATTTAATTCACGGTATCATTCAATTGATACTCATTCTCTTCTTTGGAGAAGTTTGGTATCAAGTGTTTGAGAAGAGACGTTATCTACAAATAGTCCGTAAATTGATGGGGCTGTTAAATGAAAAAACAGCTTATGGAAAACAAATTTTATTTGGAATCTGTGCAGTGCCGCTCATTATTTTGGCGGTAGGACTTGTACAGTCCACAAGTAAATTATCTGATCAAGAGGCTACTCTTACAGAATTAATCCATACGAACCAAACAATTGTGGATAATACCCAACAAACAGATAAGAAGCTATTGAAGACGATTAATAATGTGGTTGGATTAACGCGTGAAGAAACAGTATTTAGCAGTAATAGTTCGATTACCTTTATTGGGGATCAATCGCTACTTGCAATTGCGAATGAATTAACTACTATTTATCCTAATGCTGTGATGCACGCGACACCAATTGCACAAGTAACGGACTTATCTTCGACGATTAACGAATTAAAATCGAAGAATCAATTGAATGACATTGTTGTATTAATGTTTGGTGCCAATAGTGCCTTTACAAAAGGACAATTGGAACGTGAATTAAAACGTATTGGGATGGAAAAACAAATCTTCCTTGTTACAACGACAACGTCCAAAACATGGAGAGATGATGTGAATTCTGTTTACGCTGCTGTTAGCGAAAAG
>CALCML010000202.1 GCA_937967765.1 uncultured Carnobacterium sp. | reverse complement strand
GGTTGTATTTATTTAAAACAGATTCAAATACGCCAGGTCCATCAGGACGTGTGATCACAACTGATTCAGAACCTACTTTTGAAGTAGCTGTTTTGTTTCCAGGGTTTCCTGGTGTGTTATCCCATTCAGCTTTGTATGAGAATCCACCTTTTACGTTTTGGTTCATTGATTCGATTGCTTTTTTGAAAGTAAAAGTAATCTTTTTGCCTGTCATCGAAACAGTCGCTACTTCAGCACCGTTTGCTTGTAGTGATTGTGTTGCGATTTCAGTGATATTGACACCTTCTGGAGCATCGATTGTGAAAGTGTCGCCTTCTTTAACAGATTTACCTGTTAAATCCCAGTCGAAAGAAAATGTTACCTTTTGACCAGCTGCTGTTGCTTTTAAGTTTGAAACAGTTGGTGTTACTGTTGCTGCGTTAACAGGTTGCATCAAAGTAAGTCCTAAAATAGCCCATGCAATCATCGCAACGAATGCCACTGTCTTCTTAAAACTAGATTTCATTTTTTTCCTCCATTCCTTTTCTTGGCTCTGTGGCCTCATCTTGTTTGAACGCCCAAAAACGTTGTCCCACGTAATTTAATAATACGTACAAGCCCATTCCAATCACGAGTGCGATATTCCCTTGTAATTTTTCTCCTGCTCCTTGGAAAAGATACAAGGCTATAGGTTTCGCAACCCCATACGCTAATAAATAACATACGGTTAAGTTAATCGCGAATCGGATAATGGCTTTTGAACTAGTTTCCTTCACCTCAAATGTGTACTTTTTGTTAAGGAAATAACTAAGGATTCCTCCACATAAGTAGTTCATCGCTGATGACACCCAATAGTCCATCTGCAGCATATTAAAGCAGAAAAACATAATACCCGTTCCGAACAATGTATTAATAATTCCAACAATGATAAATTTTAAGAACGTCTTATCAAATATTTTAAATAATTTATTTCTCAATTTATTCCCTCCAAATCTATCTCGTTTACGGATATTATAACTCTAATAGCATAAAAAGCACAACTTACGAACAAATTTCTTTCATAAGTTGTGCCATTATTTTTCTAACTATTTCCAAAGATTACTCTTCTTCGTCTTCTTCATCGAAATCTTTGTCTAAATCTTCGTCGTCGATGATAATTAAATCTTCTTCCACGCTTGCTTCGTCTTCTAAGTCTTCGTCAGCACCTAGTTCATTTAAGTCAGAGCGGTAAGCATCGATTTCATCTTCTTCATCTACATCGTCTTCAAGATCCACATCGATATCGTCGTCTAAGTCATCGCTATCAAGATCTTCGTCGTCGAGAAGTTCTTCATCTTCCGGATCATCATCGTTGTAATCGATAAGGTCATCGCTACCGAATGCGTTAACTTTCTTACGTTTCTTACGAGGTTTTTTCACTTCTTCGTCTTCCATAGATGTTGCAATTTCTTCATCGATAGAATCGATTGGATACCAAGCACGTAATCCCCAACGGTTATCTCCAAGTGAGATAAAGCTTCCGTCGATATTTAAGTCTGTATAGAAGCGAGCCATACGTGATTCTAACGCTTCGTCGCTTAATTCCATGTATTCTTGAATTTCTACTAATAATTGGTTGAAATCTAAAACTTCATTCTTAGCTTCTAAAATAGCATGCGCTACTTCGACCATTGATAATTCGTTTTTATTAATGCCATCGAGTTTCTTTAATTCCAATGGTTACACTTCCTTTCCGGTTCATCTTAAACAGTATAGCACAGATTCTTCATATTGTGCTACTTTAGAGAGATTTTTTATGCATTTTCCCCTGTTTGTAAATGGAACGTCACAAGCGAGCTTGTAATCAGCTGTCTTTGTTGGAATAACTGATATTCTAAAACTACTAGCACCGTCTCTTCGGCTTCTTCCACGTGAAGTTGTTTTGTCTGAATATCAAAATGCATTTGACGACCCGCACCTAATTCATAAATGCCTTTCGTCGCCTTTGTTTTATTAAACTCCATCTTACTACGCGCATCGCCTTGACGATGAAGTGTCACATGTGGCATTTCCCCTGTTGTATCCACTTCTACTTTCACACGCGTATTCGTCTCATCTTCTACATAACTAAGCACAAAACCAGAGTCCTTGCGAAGACGCGTCGCATCCGCAAGCATACGCTGCTTCATCGTTTCCCCGCCTTGACTTAATACCGTTTCAATCGTTAACTTCACATTCCATCCCCCTCTCGTTTTCTTCCCTTCTCCCTTTCTGGATTTTTAGCGGGCAAGCAAACTCCGCGATTTAACCCACTATCCAAAAAGGTTCGTAAATCCAAAAAAATCTTTGATGGCGGAGAATTTTCGGAACTTTTTTGGGGCGGGAGAATCTTACAAATTCTAACGTAGTTTCTTGTAAGCAAACTACAACGCACCCAACCTCATTTCTCTCCATCCAACCTTCTTTGAATTTTTAAGGGGCAAGCAAACTTTGTGTTGTATCCCCTATTTCAAAAGGTTTCTAAATTCATAAAACATTTTGATGGCGGAGAAATTTTCGGATTCTATAGTAGCAGTAATAGGAAAAGCATTAAAACGAATAAGGGGGAGTTAGGAATTCATTTCCTTACTCCCCCTTTGAGGCTTTAAAGGCGAGAGACTTCGGCTCGAGCCGCTGCCCTATTACAGCTACTATGAAGACATCCGAAAATTTCGAAGCCATCAAACATATTAATATTTTTTAGTATTTCGCTAACTCTTGTTGTAATAGTTGGTTGACAACGCCAGGGTTTGCTTTCCCTTTCGTTTGCTTCATAATTTGCCCAACTAAGAATCCAACAGCACGGTCTTTACCATTCTTGAAGTCTTCAATAGACTGTGCATTGTTCGCCAACACATCTTGAATAATCGGTAATAACTGAGCAGGATCACTCAATTGAACCATACCGTGTTTTTCAACAACGCCTTTTGCTGTTCCGCCTTCTTCTGCTAATAACAAGAAGACTTTCTTCGCTAATTTCGAACTGATTGTTCCATCTGCGATTAATTGAATCATTTCTGCTAAGCTTTCTGGCGTCAACTTCAAGTCTTTTAATTCTAATTTCTTGCTGTTCATGTGCGCTGAAATGTCACCCATTAACCAGTTTGACGCTTGTTTAGGGTCAGCACCAGCCGCAACTGTTGCATCGAAGAAATCAGACATTTCTTTTGTTAATGTTAATACCATTGCATCGTATTCTGGCAAGCCAAATTCGCTCACATAACGTTCACGACGTTTGCTTGGCATTTCAGGAATTGACGCACGAACTTCTTCAATCCATTCATTTGAAATATGGAAGTTTGGTAGGTCTGGTTCTGGGAAGTAACGGTAGTCACTTGAACCTTCTTTAACACGCATTAAGATGGTTTGACCAGTCGCATCATCAAAACGACGTGTTTCTTGTAGGATTTCTCCTCCATTACGTAGGACGTTCGCTTGACGAACTTCTTCGAACGCTAACCCTTTACGGACATTGTTAAATGAGTTTAAGTTTTTCAACTCTGTTTTTGTACCGAATTTTTCTTGACCATAAGGACGAATGGAAATGTTCGCGTCACAACGCATTGACCCTTCTTCCATCTTCACGTCAGAAACACCTGTAAACATGATGATTTGACGAAGTGCTTCAAGGTACGCATACGCTTCTTCAGGAGAACGCATATCCGCTTCTGATACGATTTCAATCAGTGGAGTTCCTTGACGGTTTAAGTCCACATAAGAGAATCCGTCTGTTCCGTGCGTATTTTTACCCGCATCTTCTTCAAGGTGGACACGTTCAATACGAATACGTTTTGTTTGTCCTTCTACTTCGATATCAATCCAGCCATCATGACCGATTGGGTAATCGAATTGAGAGATTTGGTACGCTTTTGGATTATCAGGGTAGAAATAGTTTTTACGGTCGAATTTTGTATCTTGAGAAATCGTACAGTTCAACGCAAGAGCTGCACGCATCCCGAATTCTAACGCACGTTTATTCACGACAGGAAGAACCCCTGGATATCCCCAGTCGATGACGTTTGTATTTGTATTTGGTTCCGCACCGAAATGCGCTGGTGATGGAGAGAACATTTTTGAATCAGTTTTTAATTCAACGTGGCACTCTAAACCAATAATTGTTTCAAAGTTCATGTGATTGTTCCTCCTTATAATTGTGGGCGGCGTAAGTAGTAATCATTTGCTTGTTCAAATGCATACGCTGCTTGGTAAATTGTTTTTTCTTGGAAGTAATTTCCGATTAATTGAATTCCGACTGGTAGGCCTTCGTTTGTGAAGCCAGCAGGAACTGAAATCGCTGGAAGTCCAGCTAAGTTTACAGGAACTGTTAATAAGTCTGCCATGTACATTGCGATTGGGTCGTCACTGTGTGCGCCTAATCCGAATGCTGCAGAAGTTGTTACAGGTCCTAAAATTAAATCATAGTTTTCAAATACTTTTGCAAAGTCTTGTTTGATTAATGTACGTACTTGACCAGCTTTCTTGAAGTAAGCATCGTAGTAACCAGAACTTAAACTGAATGTTCCAAGCATGATACGACGTTTTACTTCCATTCCGAACCCTTCAGAACGGCTCTTCACGTACAAATCTTCTAATGTTTCTGCGTCTGTAGAACGGTGACCGTAACGGATTCCGTCAAAACGTTGTAAGTTCGAAGAAGCTTCTGATGAAGCGATGATATAGTACGCTGGAATACCGTATTTAGAGTGAGGTAGGCTCACTTCTTCAACGATAGCGCCCATTTCGCGGTATTGGTCAGCCGCTTTTAATACAGCTGCTTGAACTTCAGGGTCCACACCTTCTGCGAAATATTCTTTTGGCAACGCAATACGCATGCCTTTAATGTCTCCTGTTAATCCTTTATGGTAAGCAGGCACTTCTTGTGGCACACTTGTTGAATCGCGGTGGTCATATCCAGAAATCGCGCTTAATACTAAGGCGTTATCTTGAACCGTACGAGTAAATGGTCCGATTTGGTCTAAGCTTGACGCAAAGGCAATCAAACCGTAACGAGAAATACGACCATATGTTGGTTTCATCCCAACAATCCCTGTGAAACTTGCAGGTTGGCGGATAGAACCACCTGTATCAGAACCTAGAGATGCTAACACTTCGCCTGAAGCAACTGCAGCGGCAGAACCACCTGAAGATCCACCAGGCACTTTTGTTAAGTCCCAAGGATTTTTTGTTTTCTTGAAGTAAGAAGTTTCAGTTGAACCACCCATGGCAAATTCATCCATGTTTAATTTACCAACGTTAACCGCACCTTCTGCTTTTAATAATTCCATTACGTGCGCGTCGTAAATTGGGTTGAAGTCTTCCAACATACGGCTTGAAGCAGTTGTTAAAAGATCGCGAGTGACGATATTGTCTTTAATCCCGATTGGAAGACCTTGAAGAGAAGCTTCTTCGCCGTAGCCTTTTTCATCAGCAGCGGCTGCTTGTTGCAGTGCTTCTTCTTCATTTAATGTCACGAACGCTTCTACTTTAGGTTCTAAAGCATGGATACGTTCGAATGTTTCTTTTGTTAATTCCACAGAAGTGAATTCTTTATTACGAAGGCCTTCGTGAAGCTCAACTAATGTTTTGTTTTCAATAATACTCATGCTTCACCCTCCTCGTTTTCACCCATAATTGCAGGCACTTGAATAAATCCATCTTCGCTTGTTTTCACATTACGCATTAACAAGTCGCGGTCTGTTCCTTTTTCAGCAACGTCTTCACGCATCACATTCACTAATGGATATCCGTGAGTTGTGACAGGCACACCCGTTGTATCTACTTCGTTTAATTGTTCCACCATATCAATGATATCGCTCATTTGTTCTGTAAAATGAAGGATTTCATTGTCGGCAAAAGTTAGCTTTGCAAGTTTGGCAACGTGTCTAACTTCTTTTTCCTCAATGGCCATGTTTTTTCCTCGCTTTCAAAATCATTACTTTACTATTGTAAAAGGCTCCTTGGCCTCCGTCAACGTTAATCAAAAATATGGTAGGTGAAGACTCCTTGTGACATATCTTGTAATAAGAATGCCTCCACTCCATTGATTGAACTAATGCGAACTTCTACCGGTGTTGTTTTCGGTAAGTATTTATTCGCAACGTCCGTTACGTGCTGTGCTAAAGCGATAATTTCTGATTCACCATAGAATTGCGTCATGATATTCACGACCATCTTCTTAGCTACATTATCTTGATACATCACGCGAGCCGTTACCCCTGAGAGGTTCGGGAAGAAGTTTTGCACTTCTGTTCTGAAGTTTTCAAACGCTGTTGACTCTTCTGTCGCAGATTCGTTCACTAATGGAAGCACAACTACTTTTTGGTTCACGTTTGACCAGTTTGTAATTTCAGTTCCTTCTACTGAAGTGGCTTCAAGAATGTATACTCCGCCACCGATGTCATCTTTAGACGTTTGACGGAACACTCCGAACACGATTGGCACAGCCTTCAATGCATCGTTTTGACGAAGTCTTGTTAGGATTGTGTTGGCAATCGCTTTGGCTTGTTCAATCATTGCTTCGTTCGAGATTTCTGTTTCAGCGTCTTTGCCGTCGTTCGTGTAATAATCCACACTATTCATCGCAATCCCAATACTAATTCCACCTAATTCAAAGTTGTTTTCCGTTTGAATCATGTAGTCTTGTTCGAGGATTTGCGCTAAATAAATTGGCGCACGACCTGTTGGAGACGTATCTCCGTTATCAGCTGGGTTTAACCCGTCTGGATTTTTATCACTCTTACGCGCAATCCATTTCGCAGTTGTTTCCGCATCGATGATTTGGCCTTCTCTGAAAAAGTATTGGTTCGTTGGGAACACGCTTCTTGAAAGGTCAATCAATCCTGTTTCAAAGTTCTTTAAGTTGAACCCTGTGTTTAAGCTTAATGTCGCACCGCGGTTTTGGCTCACTTCGTATTTACCATTTGTAATCAGAGCGCGGTAAAAATTGTTTGATAATTGATTTGTTGTTGATTGTACTACTTTTGTATTGGAATCTTTATTGGTATTCGTGCTAGGTTGATTTGCTCTTGTAACATCCGCACAGGCAGCTAGCGAAATCACACTGGCTAATCCGAGTAATCCCAATCGTAATGTTTTTCTCATGTTATATCCTTTCTATGCAAGAGAATCGAGAAACTGTTGCTCACTCCACACTTCGATACCGAGGTCATTGGCCTTCGTTAATTTACTTCCGGCAGAATGTCCCGCAATCACCACGTCCGTTTTCTTAGAAACCGAACCGGTCACTTTCGCACCAAGTGATTCGAGTTTTTCTTTTGCATCTTGTCTTGTTAATTGTTCTAAAGTTCCTGTTAATACGACCGTCTTACCGCTGAGGACGTGTCCTGAAGCAGCTGAGTCGTCTTTTGTCACTCCAAGATAGGTCATATTCACGCCACTATCTTGCAATTCTTGAATTAATCCTTGAACAGATGGTTGTTCAAAATAAGTTTTTACACTATAAGCAATAATATCACCTAAACCATCAATTTCCAACAATTGTTCAATGCTCGCTTCTTGCAGAGCCGTCATCGTTTTAAAATGTTGCGCTAATTCTTTCGCCGCCTTTGTTCCAACATGACGAATCCCAAGCCCTGTTAAGAGGCGCTCGAGTGAGTTTTCTTTACTCTTCTCGATGGCTTCTAAGATGTTTTCTGCGCTCTTTTGTTGCACTTTGTATAAAGCAAGCAACTGGTCTAGTGTTAATTTATATAAATCTGCCACATCCATGACAAGTCCTTCTTCAAAAAGTTGCTTGATGACACGTGGCCCAATTCCACTCATATTCATCGCATTACGGGAAACAAAGTGGCTCAAGCCTTCTGTCAATTGAGCAGGACATTTTGGATTCAAGCAGCGAATCGCTACCTCTTCTTCCAAATGCTCTAATTTTTCATGACAGACCGGACAAGTCGTTGGAAACTCGTACGGCTGACTCGTTTCTGGACGTTTCTCTAAAATCACGCGTGTGACTTCAGGGATAATGTCTCCTGCCTTGTGAATCACAACGGTGTCTTCGAGGCGAATATCGCGTTCTTTAATCAAGTCGATATTATGCAAGCTCGCACGACGCACTGTCGTTCCTGCTAATTGTACAGGATCCATCACCGCAGTCGGTGTCACCACCCCTGTACGCCCAACCGTCCACTCAATATCGCGGACAACCGTTTGTGCTTCTTCTGCTGGGAATTTATACGCAATCGCCCAACGTGGAGCTTTCACCGTAAATCCAATTTCTTCTTGAGCGGCAAAATCATTCACCTTAATCACCATGCCGTCGATTTCGTATGGTAAGTCTGGACGTTTCGCACCAATCGTCTCGATGTAATTCCACACTTCATCAATCGTTTGGCATTTCAAACGCTCTGGATTTGTGACAAACCCAATCTCTGCCATTTTCCCCAATAGCTCTTCTTGGGTTGAAACGTTCAGTTCTTCCACACTTGGACTGCTGTAAA
>CALCML010000201.1 GCA_937967765.1 uncultured Carnobacterium sp. | reverse complement strand
CAAAATACGAACGCAAATATAGCAAGCAAAAATTCAAACTCGACAACGGAATCGAGATTACCATTCCAAGTGAAATCTACGAAAACAAGGAGATGGTCGAATTCATCAACAATCCAGACGGCTCTGTTTCGGTACTCATCAAAAATATCGAAAGTATCTTAAATAAATTTAACGCGTAGTGCGCCCATTCTATTATTATTTCTAATAAAAAAGCTTTCTACCTCAACTAATCTGAGGCAGAAAGCTTTTTGTCATTATTGTCTATTTAAAAACCAAAAAATTCCGAAATACTCCGTATAAAAATACATTCTAGTAACTGGTTTATTCGAATATAATTTAGCAAGTTTAACTAAAGCAAATGTTACTATCCAATATTGCGCTTGCATATCCTTAGAAAAAACTCCTAAAAGAATAGTCCCATTTCTAAACAGAATTGTATCATTAAAGGTTGCCAAACTGTTCTAGATGGTAAATCCTCCCAGAGATATCGCCATAGTTTTTTTAGGAACATATTCTTTCATCTCCCATCAAGTACACCATTCACAAAACTATCTTCATTTCCTCAAGTTAATTTTATCACAAACTTATTTTAAATCAAGATGCTGAGATGTTATTTCACTTTTATGGAATAAAAAAACTGCTAACCTCCTGTGTTAGCAGTTCCTTGATTATTTAAACTCTTTCCAATCCATCTTTGTTAAATCGATGGTATCTTCTTGCTTCAATCCTAGGTCTTCTAGTTTGAATTGCATTTTTTCGAATTTCAAAGCATTTACAAGCGTCAAACCTGCTCCTTTTGGCTCTAGTTTGAACACTTTAGCATCTCCATTTCCTGTTCCAGACAAGAATTCAACCGTGTATAGCAATCCGCCTTTGAAGAAACTAAAGGCACTTCTTGCTCCACCTGCTTCGGCAACGTAACTTTGATGCAAGATTTTTGGAGTCTTTCCATCTAAGTAGTACGCCACGACCGTGAATGGTTTGCCATTCGAAGTATGTCCGATAAACAATTCATCCACTCCATCGTCATTGATGTCATAGAATAAATATTGCAGCGAATCTTTTTGCTTATTCATGCTGTTGGCCGCCCAATATTCAAGCGGTACATTGAGTTTTCCAGCCACATCAGCACCTAGTTCTTTTACTGTGCGGATATCTTCGAAGACTTTCGCGTACAACTCTTTGTTATCTGGTTTAGGCGCAACGGTTGTCGTAGTCTCAGTCGTTGGAGCTGCCGTCGTAGCAGCTTGCGTCACTTGCGACGTCTCGGCTCCTGCGTCTTTCGTCTGTCCATTTTCACAAGCACCTAATACTAGCGCTAGTAGCGTCATCATTCCTAAGTGAACTCTTTTCATCGTTCTTCCTCCCTTGGTTATAATGGTTTCTTCAATGGAAGACCCGGTTTTCTTGGATACTTATTCGGCGTTTCCTTCGTCTTTAAAATCGTGACCACGTGACGGTTTCCGCCTTCATATGGCAAGTCGAAAGAGACATCCCCTTCTACTTTTCCTCCAAGAATCGCGATTGCTTTTTTCGCTTCTTCCAGCTCAACTTCTGTATGCGCCGCTTTTAAAGCGAGGAAATACCCATGCTTTTTCACGAGCGGCATGCAAAATTCGCTCAATACACTGAGTTTGGCAACGGCACGAGCAGTCACCACATCAAACGATGCACGGAAATCCTTGTTTTGCCCAAAAGTTTCAGCGCGGTCATGGAAACACTGCACGTCTTTTAACCCAAGTGTCTCCACTAATGTATTCAAGAAGGTAATGCGTTTATTCAACGAATCCACAATCGTCACCTTCAAGTCTGGGAAGACGATTTTCAGCGGAATACTTGGAAATCCTGCACCCGCACCCACGTCGCAAAGCGTTTGGTCGGTCAATTCATGATGGAATCCAAGCGCCAACGAATCATAGAAATGCTTCAAATACACGCCCTCTTCATCCGTAATCGCCGTCAAGTTCATCTTCTCATTCCATTCCACTAATAGATGGAAATATTGGTCGAACTGCTTCTTTTGCTCGTCCGATAATGTAATCCCATGCACTTCTTGGAGTCTTTGATAAAATTCTTCTGGTTTCATACGCGCCTCCTTATTCTTGTACTTTAGCGATTTTGCCTTGTTCGATATAAACCATCAAGATCGATACGTCGGCTGGATTCACCCCACTAATACGGCTCGCTTGCGCAATCGTTTCTGGTTGAATCAATTTCAAACGTTGGCGCGCTTCTGTCGCAAGCCCATTAATCGCATCATAGTCGATATTGGCTGGAATTCGTTTGGCTTCCATGCGTTTTAATTTCTCAACTTTTTCAATCGCTTTGGCAATATAGCCTTCGTATTTAATCGAGATTTCTACTTGTTCTTTCACTTCACGAGAGACTTCCACCGTTTCACCGGCAAAGCCTACTAATTCGTCATAGCTTAATTCTGGACGTTTCAACAAGTCGCTTAGAAGGATTCCGTCTTTCAATTCCGCAGATCCTTTTTCCGCCAAGAACGCTTGTAATTCAGCAGTTGGCTTCAAGCGAATCGATTGCATGCGTTTGATTTCAGCTTCAATCGCTTCTTGTTTTGCTTGGAATTCTGCATAACGTTCGTCGTCAATCAATCCAAGTTCGCGTCCTTTTTCTGTTAAACGTAAATCCGCATTGTCATGACGAAGTAAGAGACGATATTCCGCACGAGAGGTCAACAGACGGTAAGGTTCTGTCGTTCCTTTTGTAACCAAGTCGTCTACCAATACGCCGATATACGCATCGCTTCGGCCAAGAATAAATGGCTCTTCTCCGCGAATCTTACGCACGGCATTAATCCCAGCGTAGAGCCCTTGCCCCGCTGCTTCTTCATATCCACTCGTCCCGTTCATTTGTCCAGCAGTGAATAGATTTTGAACGAGTTTTGTTTCAAAGGTATTCTTCAATTGGTGTGGCACGACCACATCGTACTCGATGGCGTAACCCGTACGCATCATCTCCGCATTTTCCAACCCTTCCACGCTACGAATCATCTTGATTTGCACGTCTTCCGGAAGAGAAGTCGATAACCCTTGAATGTACACCTCTTCTGTGTTTTCCCCTTCTGGCTCTAGGAAAATTTGGTGACGAGGCTTGTCGCTGAAACGAACGATCTTATCTTCAATCGATGGACAGTAACGCGCGCCGACCCCTTCTACAATCCCTGTAAACATCGGTGCACGGTGTAAGTTCTCACGAATCGTTTCATGCGTTTGTTCGTTCGTATACGTTAACCAGCAAGGGATTTGGTCGTAGCGGTAGTCTTCGTCTTTGGACGTGAAACTAAATAAGTTTGGCGTATCGTCCCCTGGTTGAATTTCTGTTTTACTGTAATCAATCGATGAGCCCTTGATACGTGGCGGAGTTCCTGTTTTGAAACGCGCCAATTCAAAGCCTAATTCGAGTAGGTTCTCTGATAATTTAATCGATGGTTGTGAGTTGTTGGCCCCTGATGAATATTTCAATTCACCGATAATAATTTGACCACGAGAAGACGTTCCAGCCGTCAAGACAACTGCTTTTGAACGATAGATGGCACCTGTATTCGTGATTACCCCTTTACATACACCATCTTCAACAATCAATTCTTCCGCAATCCCTTGGCGTAAATCCAAGTTTTCTTGCTTCTCGATTGTCTTCTTCATTTCTTGCGCATATAAATGCTTATCCGCTTGCGCACGTAAGGCACGTACTGCAGGGCCTTTTCCTGTATTTAGCATACGCATTTGAATATACGTTTTGTCGATATTGCGACCCATTTCGCCTCCAAGAGCGTCGATTTCACGCACCACAACCCCTTTGGCAGGTCCGCCTACAGATGGGTTACACGGCATGAAGGCCACCATTTCTAAGTTCATTGTGAGTAATAATGTCTTTGCGCCCATACGTGCACTCGCTAGCGCTGCTTCACTGCCGGCATGACCTGCACCGACGACAACGACATCATAATTTCCAGCTTCGTAAGTTGTTACCATAGTCTCTCCTTTACTTTCTTTCTCCATAAAATTCTACATTGTGACTGACATATTCTCCCGCTTCATAGATGAATTTCGCAGAAAAGAACGGTTCATTCCCTAAAATCCACTCTAGGAAAATGCGGTCCCCTTCCCAAGACGGTTTCTGGAGGATTTCATCGTAAGGAACCCATTCTAGCGTCCCTTCTGGCGAATCAATCAGCTCTCCTGAAAACTCCGTCACCCGAAAAACATACGTATACCAATCGTGCCCTGGGGTAAATTCTGGGAAGGTGATGATTCCTTTCATCTCCATCTTCGTAGCCGTCAGTCCTGTTTCTTCAAAAATCTCACGCACGGCACATTCTTCCGGAGTCTCTGCTGCTTCGAGCTTTCCACCAACGCCAATATACTTGCCCTCATGGACATCGTTTGGCTTTTTGTTGCGTAATAACAGTAAAAATTCTTTGCCATTGTCCAAATAACAAATGGTCGCTAGCTTCGTCATCAGCTTTCCTCCTTGTGCCTTTCGTTGAAAGAGTTATAACTCCAATTCTTTACGGAAGCGCCCGATCCTTGGGAACATCACAGCGCTCGAACGAGGAGCGTTCACTCGTTCAGTCGTTCTCTCTTAATGTAAAGAGATAAAACGGAAATTCTTACGGTTCTATAGTAGCAGTAATGGGGAATAGCAACCAATGTGAATTACTGACTCTAGGGTGTAACCCGTAGAGTCAGTTTGAAGC
>CALCML010000200.1 GCA_937967765.1 uncultured Carnobacterium sp. | reverse complement strand
AAGTGGCGACGTGGAAAGCTGCACCAAGAGAAGCCAGCCGCGAAGCTGTTGAAGCGCTAGAGGCGTATTTACAAGAAAATGCTGCGCTTGGCAAACCTTCCTGGGTGAAGGAAACAGTACAAGCTACCGTTACGGGTGTCGGCTCTGCGATGGAGAAAGTGAGCAAAGAACACGAAGTACAGAAACGCCTAACAAGTGTCGAAGCTTCACGAGTTCGCGCCTTAAGAAGACTATTGAAGCTTGTCTTGAAGATAAACGGACGAGGAGAACAGCTTCCAAAAAGCTCTTATTGGCTACGCATCTACGTCCTGATTACGGTCGAAATTGCAGGCATCGTCATCGGACTAGTATCTGGATTCTTTACGTATTTGAAATTTTTCATCGCCTGCCTAGTGACATTGCAATGGAACCTCGCGTTTGGCTATCTTGCCTTCATTTGGCCATTTGTCGTTATCTGGTGCATACCGATTGCCGCCTTCGTTGCCGTCTTCAATTGGCACCGCAGAGAAACGTTTAAGGAATGGAAAGAACTATTGGCACTGGCAGACCACGAAGTCGAAGAGTGGAGTCAAACCACAGCCGTACCAGATGAAGTAGCAGAGTTACAAAAATTTTTGAAAAAAGCACATAAGTACTATTAGGAGGACATTATGAACTATAAAAAAACGATTTGGCAGTCTCAAACGACAAGACTGCGTGAACTCATTCGCATTGTAAACCGTAGAAGCAAACAACCGCGCGTCCTGCCAAGAGATAATCGTCAGGTTCGACTCTTTTGTATGCTCTTCTTTGGAATCATCACGCTCTATACGATTATGACGACAGGCTTCCTGGCGGCCATCCTTGGCTCAATCTATATGCTCTTTTCAAGAAAATCCTCACCAGTCATGGACCGAATGTTACCGTACTGGTGGATGCCAATTTTGTGGGTGGCATTGATTGCGATTTTCATCCTCATTCTCTGGCTGGCGCGTCGTTCCCTTGTAAAAGAAACACTCTTCTTACTCGAACATGCGAAAGACGAAATCGCGCGCCAATATGAAGAAGGCAATGGCGTTGTTTCACAAGAAGTCATCAATTTAGAAAATTACGTCGACGACTTACAACGCAATTACCGTTTTTAAGGAGTGAAGAATATGTATATTTTTGTAGCACCCAGAAGAATAGTATTAAAAGAAAAAGAGGTACAAGACTTTCGAGCAGTCGCAGAACGCTTAGTGGACGAAAGTGGGATTGAAGCAGAATTTCCCCTTGTGACGGAACGTTCTCCATTGTTGAAAGTACTCATCTGGATATTAGGACTTTTCTCGGCTTTGATGCTAGGCGGAATGGGGTATTTGTTGTTTGTTAGTGGAAGAAATGTTGATGATCCGCTTCTCATCCTTGGTATTATGTTTTTCGCATGTTTGGTGGGGCTCATCTTTTGGCTGGTGGGTGTCCTTTTTGTAGCCCTATTATACCGTCGTGAACAAGATAAACGTTGGGCGGAAATGGCAGAGCTGTTGGATATTGTTGACGAAGCAACGATTGTTTTACATGAGCAAAATCGGAAAGACTTAGCCGTAAACATTAAGCGTGCGGAAACATTAGTGAAGAAATACAGACGCTACGGCCTCTAAATGCATATCTATCATTAAGGAGAGAAAATCATGGATCTACAAAGAATTCGATACAGAAAAAATGAAGCGCAAGAGTTTCGCTCATTGACCGAGCGCCTTGTCGGAGAGAGCGGTCTAGACATCGAGCTGCCGTATGAAAGTCCGGGAGTGCAGCACCTCATGAAGTATTTTTACGTCCTTGTTGGCATTCTCGTGCTGCTTACGATTGGACTCGTGGCATTTATCTTCTATGTCAACGGTGGGAAATCAGAGAACTTTATGATTACCCTCAGTAACGAAGAAATGCTCGTGTTTTTCCCGCTCGTAATTGTGTGGATGTTCGGGTTATTTTTTGCAAAGGCGTTAGACGCACGTAACCAGCTCTTCATCCAAAAAGACATCCGCGCACTCTTGCCGGTTGCCCAAGAAGCACTCGAGGCTCTTCATGGAAACGAGAACGACTACGTGAAACGTGCACAGTTGCTCGTTAAAAAATACAAAACTTACGGGTTATAATTAACCAAAAAAGAGGTTAGGGACATGATTTATAAAACACTATTATTCGACCTGGATTCAACGCTCTGGGACTTTCA
>CALCML010000199.1 GCA_937967765.1 uncultured Carnobacterium sp. | reverse complement strand
TGCTTGATGTCGATCGTGGGGTACCAGAAGTGTTCGCTTCAGCTTACGATTTACGCGTTCTTACAAAATCAACAAACCGCTTGATGGATGGTAAGAAATTAGCCGATGTGAAAGTTCCGTTCTTAGTGAAATTATTTGAAAAACGTGCTTCGAAGAAAATCAAAGGTACGATGATTGAAGAACTTCTCAAAGACGCAAACTTAATCTAATGAATGAAACCTCTCTAAGTCTATTAGAGAGGTTTTTTCGTATCTTTTGTTGAGGTGATAGATATGAATATCGTTAGAACGAAAACGGGAGAATTGATTCATGCCACACAAATTAAAGAAGATGAAGTTTATTTTTGCCCGGAATGCGGAGAAGAAGTAACAAAAAAAGTTTCCAGAAATGGAGTGGTGTTTTTTTCGCACATCCCAAAGAAACATAGGCAGGAAGAAACAATCGCGCATCAAGAAGGAAAGCATCTATTGCTAGAGAGTTTGAAAAGTCATGGCTTTCATGCAGAACTCGAGCCGTATGTGTCGTCTATTGAACAGATTCCAGATATTGTCGTGACAGAAGGAGAGCGTGCGTGGTGTATCGAATATCAATGCAGTGTGATTCCTACAGAAGAGATAGAGGAGCGCACGAGACATTTAGGAGAGGTTGGCATGTCTGTCGATTGGATTTTAGGGGAGAATTATGAGAGTCAGCATAAATTGACGGACACCTTTAGTTACTTAATGAAATATCATCCACAACTCGGAAATTTCCTTATTTTCTTTGTGAATGGGGAGATGATTTTTCATACGCAAATTAAAGTGAAGCCTCGTTCGCAGCAGATGACGTTTCAAGTCGTACGCGTGCCGCTCTTACAGTTTTCGTGGAAAAAGTGGAGAAAGATGGTCGAGGATTCCGTTCCAGTCAAAGCCCACTTGAAGCCAGACGGAAAAGTAGAATGGACGCCAAGAGATACGATGCTCTTTAAGAAATTAGCCTCACCTCTGACAAGGGCGTTCCTAGTGAAGTTATATCGCTGTAGACAGACGCTTGAGGACTTGCCGAGCCGCTTCTTGACTTTTCCAATTTATACAGAGACGTTTAAGGTGCCCAATCTTGTGTGGAAGGGTCATGCGTGGATTCTGTTGGAACAAATGGCCTTTAAGGGAGACGTTGAAATGATGGACTTTGTTAAGAGAGTAGAAGAGGTATGGCGACCACTGATGCGTCCCGTTCCAAATCCAAAAAGCCAGATGGAGGCGTGCCTCTGGGAGCTATTAGATGAGCTTTTGGCCGATAAAAAAATAAGGCTAGGGTATCCAAAATCAAAAATGAACCGTTTGCAAAGCAAGGGTGATTTTGGTAAAATATTAGTGAGTGTAGAGGGATGAGAAGGCAAATATAGATAATTATGGTAACTGTATATCCAATTATTTAATCCTTTCAACTATACTTGCACAAGGCATTTATAGGCATAATTATTTGATGAAGATTTGTCATCATCCTCCTATCTGGGGCTGTGGAAAAACCATGGCCCCTTCCTAGTTTGCTAGGGCAATATCAGGACACGTATCGTGCCAGGAAAGGAAGTTTTTCATGAAATATTCAGAAGAAGGATTACAATATCATATTCACACACGTAAAGGCGATGTAGGTCGTTATGTGATTTTACCAGGGGACCCAAAACGTTGTGCGAAAATTGCAGAGCATTTTGAAGATGCGAAACTAGTGGCAGATAACCGCGAGTACGTGACTTACACAGGATACTTAGATGGAGAAAAAGTAAGTGTGACATCAACAGGGATTGGTGGACCATCTGCTGCCATCGCACTTGAAGAATTAGTGCGCAGTGGGGCAGATACTTTTGTTCGTGTTGGAACATGTGGCGGAATTGATATCGACGTTAAAGGTGGCGATATCGTGATTGCGACAGGTGCGATTCGTACAGAAGGAACAACACGTGAGTATGCTCCAATCGAATTCCCAGCGATTGCGAACTATGACGTGGTAACAGCTTTGATTAATGCTGGTAAAGGTTTAGGCTACACAACACACGCAGGGGTTGTTCAATGTAAAGATTCATTCTACGGACAACATGAACCACAAGTGATGCCAGTAAGCTATGACTTGCAAAATAAATGGGAAGCTTGGAAACGTCTTGGCGTGAAGGCTTCTGAAATGGAATCAGCAGCGTTATTCGTAGTGGCTAGCCACTTAGGCGTTCGCGTTGGATCTACTTTCCTAGTAGTAGGGAACCAAGAACGTGAAGCAGCAGGGCTATCAAACCCAATCGTTCACGATACAGAAGCAGCGATTAAAGTGGCTGTTGAAGCACTTCGTAACTTAATTAAAGAAGACCGCGCTAAATAAGAAAGAGGGATTTTATGGAAATCAAAGAGATTTTAAAAACAGTAGACCATACTTTATTATTACCAGCATCTACTTGGAGCGAAATTAAAGAGATTTTGGATGATGCGATGAAATACGAAACAGCGTCAGCATGTATTCCAGCTTCTTTTGTCAAACGTGCCAGCGAGTACGTAGACGGAAAATTAGCCATTTGTACCGTTATCGGATTCCCGAACGGCTATAGCACAACTGCAACTAAAGTTTTCGAAACTAAAGATGCGATTCAAAATGGTGCAAGCGAAATCGATATGGTGATTAATATCGGTGATGTGAAAGACGGACGCTTCGATGTAGTGGAAGATGAAATTCGTCAAATCCATGAAGCATGTAATGGACACATCTTAAAAGTCATTATCGAAACAGCGCTTCTTACCGAAGAAGAAATTATCAAGATGTGTGAAGTTGTGACAAAAGCAGGAGCTGAATTCATTAAGACTTCAACAGGTTTCTCAACTGCAGGTGCGACATTCGAGCACGTAGCATTAATGAAAAAACACGTTGGCGAAGGCGTTCTCGTGAAGGCTGCTGGCGGAATTTCTAGTATTGAAGATGCCGAAAAATTCATCGAATTAGGAGCAAGTCGTCTTGGAACAAGTCGGATTGTGAAAATCGTGAAGAATCAATCAGTAGAAGAGGGCACGTATTAGTCCCAAAAAACTAGATAAAATCTAAATTTCCCAAGTGTTGTCGACCTTGACGATGCTTGGGATTTTGTGTATAATAATATAACGCAATAAGTGTGGATTTTAATCGGTGTGAGGGGTTGAAATATTGTCCAATTCCTTACAAATAAAGGCTTAAAACAAAAGAATTTGCATTTTTCACAAATGACAGCAAACAATTCTTTTGGTTTTTTTTTGTTTAAAAATCGACCAAAATCTTCATTTGTTACGAACTTTTAATAAATGTCATCAAAATGTAACATTTATCAATACTAATTTATAGGGGTGGAAGAGTTGGCACATCATGATGTGAAATACGGTAGACACCGTGTGCGTAGAAGTTATGCACGAATCAGTGAAGTATTAGAATTACCTAATCTGATTGAAATCCAAACAGATTCTTACCAATGGTTCCTAGATGAAGGTATCCGCGAAATGTTCAAAGATATCTCTCCAATCGAAGACCATACTGGTAACTTGTCATTGGAATTCTTAGATTACGAATTACATGCTCCAAAATATAACATACAAGAAGCTAGAAACCACGACGCAAATTACGCGGCTCCAATTTACGTGAAAATGCGTTTAGTGAACAAAGAAACTGGCGAAGTAAAAGACCAAGAAGTATTCTTCGGTGACTTCCCATTAATGACTGAAATGGGTACATTTATCATTAATGGTGCAGAACGTGTAATTGTATCTCAATTAGTTCGTTCTCCTGGTGCTTATTTCCATGACAGACCTGACAAAAACGGTAAACAATTATATGGTTCAACATTAATTCCAAACCGTGGTGCATGGTTAGAGTACGAAACAGACTCAAAAGACATTTCTTATGTACGTATCGACCGTACTCGTAAAATCCCATTAACGGTATTAGTTCGTGCGTTAGGTTTCGGTTCAGATGACCTTATCCAAGAAATCTTCGGGGATAGCGAAACATTACGTTTAACATTAGATAAAGATGTTCATAAACGTATGGATGAATCTCGTACAGAAGAAGCATTAAAAGATATTTATGACCGTCTACGTCCTGGTGAACCAAAAACAGCTGAAAGTTCACGTAACTTATTAACAGCTCGTTTCTTCGACCCACGCCGCTATGATTTAGCAGCAGTAGGACGCTATAAAGTCAACAAGAAATTAAATCTAAAAACTCGTTTATTACACCAAACAATCGCTGAGAACTTAGTAGATCCTGAAACAGGCGAAATCGTTGTTGAAAAAGGAACTGTTCTTGAACGCGACGTAATGGAAAAAGTAGTAGAAGTACTTGAAAAAGGTGCAAACTTATTTACTTTACATCCATCAGAAGACGGTGTAATCAAAGACCCTGTAACAATTCAAACAGTAGAAGTTTACTCACCAGTTGATCCAGAACGCGTGATTAAAGTGATTGGTAACGGAAACGTGCCAGAAGACGTGAAACACGTAACTGCAAGCGACATTATCGCAACAATCAGCTACTTCTTAAACCTTTACGAAGGAATCGGAACAACAGACGACATCGACCACTTAGGTAACCGTCGTATCCGTTCAGTAGGGGAATTATTACAAAACCAATTCCGTATCGGTTTATCTCGTATGGAACGTGTGGTTCGCGAACGTATGTCTATTCAAGACACTGCAACAGTGACACCACAACAATTAGTAAATATTCGTCCAGTCGTTGCGGCAATTAAAGAGTTCTTCGGATCTTCTCAATTATCACAATTCATGGACCAAACAAACCCATTAGGAGAGTTAACACACAAACGCCGTCTATCAGCGTTAGGACCTGGTGGTTTGACTCGTGACCGTGCCGGATATGAAGTTCGTGACGTTCACTATTCTCACTATGGCCGTATGTGTCCTATCGAAACTCCTGAAGGACCAAACATCGGGTTGATCAACAGCTTATCAACATATGCGAAGATCAACAAATATGGTTTCATCGAAACTCCATACCGTCGTGTAGACTGGAACACTCATAAAGTTACAGATAAGATCGACTACTTAACAGCTGACGAAGAAGATAGCTTCGTAGTAGCGCAAGCAAACTCTCCATTAAATGAAGACGGAAGCTTCGTGAACGATGTTGTTATGGCGCGTTACGTATCTCAAAACTTAGAAGTGCCAGTAGACCGCGTGGACTACATGGACGTTTCTCCAAAACAAGTAGTTGCAGTTGCGACAGCATGTATCCCATTCTTAGAAAACGACGACTCAAACCGTGCGTTGATGGGTGCGAACATGCAACGTCAAGCTGTTCCATTGTTAAATCCAAAAGCACCATTCATCGGTACAGGTATGGAATACGTATCTGCGCATGACTCAGGGGTTGCCTTGTTATGTAAACGTGATGGTGTTGTCGAATTCGTTGATGCTAAAGAAGTACGTGTACGTACAGCTGATGGCTCATTAGATACTTACCAAATCACTAAGTTCCACGGATCAAACGCGGGTATGTGTTACAACCAACGTCCAATCGTGGCACAAGGGGATAAAGTAGTTAAAGGCGAAATCCTAGCAGACGGACCTTCTATGGAAAAAGGTGAATTAGCATTAGGACAAAACGTTCTAGTAGCGTTCATGACTTGGGAAGGTTACAACTACGAGGATGCGGTTATCATGAGTGAACGTCTAGTAAAAGACGATGTGTATACATCAATCCACATCGACGACTACGATTCAGAAGCTCGTGATACAAAACTTGGACCTGAAGAAATTACTCGTGAGATTCCAAACGTTGGGGAAGACGCATTGAAGAACCTTGACGCTGACGGAATTATCCGTATCGGTGCCGAAGTTAAAGATGGCGACATCTTAGTCGGTAAAGTAACTCCTAAAGGGTTAACAGAACAATCACCAGAAGAACGTTTATTACACGCAATCTTCGGTGAAAAAGCTCGTGAAGTTCGTGACACGTCTCTACGTGTACCTCACGGCGGTGGCGGTATTGTCCGCGATGTACGTGTGTTCACACGTGCAGCAGGTGATGAATTAGCACCTGGCGTAAACAAATTAGTTCGTGTATATATTGTACAAAAACGTAAAATCAATGAAGGGGATAAGATGGCCGGACGTCACGGTAATAAAGGGGTTGTTTCCCGTATTATGCCGGAAGAAGATATGCCATTCTTACCAGATGGAACACCAGTTGACATCATGTTAAACCCATTAGGGGTACCTTCACGTATGAATATCGGACAAGTGTTAGAGTTACACTTAGGTATGGCTGCTCGTGAATTAGGTATTTACATCGCAACACCAGTATTCGATGGTGCGCAAGATGAAGACGTATGGGGAACTGTTGCAGAAGCGGGTATGGCTCGTGATGCGAAAACAATTCTATATGATGGACGTACAGGTGAACCATTCGATAACCGTGTGTCAGTAGGGGTTATGTACATGATCAAACTTGCCCACATGGTTGACGACAAACTTCACGCTCGTTCAATTGGACCATACTCACTCGTTACACAACAACCTCTTGGAGGTAAAGCGCAATTTGGTGGACAACGTTTCGGGGAAATGGAAGTATGGGCACTGGAAGCTTATGGTGCTGCTTATACATTACAAGAAATCCTAACGTACAAATCAGATGACGTTGTTGGTCGTGTGAAGACTTACGAATCAATCGTTAAAGGTCAACAAATTTCACGTCCAGGAGTTCCAGAATCATTCCGCGTATTAGTAAAAGAATTACAAGCTTTAGGTCTTGATATGAAAGTACTTGACGCACAAGATGAAGAAATCAAACTTGAAGATATGGACGAAGACGAAGGAATTCGTTTCAGTGACGTTGAAAGAACAAATGATAGACGTGCTCAATTAGATGAGTATTCTGATCGTGCAGCTGAATTATCAGCAGCAGAAGAAGCAGCTGACGCAGCTGAAGAAGATGCAGCCGATGTAGAAGACGTTGAAGACAATTTTGATACTGACGAAGAGTAATAGAACTATTGGAATCGTAGGGCAATTCCAAAAGAAAGGGAGGTAGGCCCCTTGATAGATGTAAATAATTTTGAAAGTATGCAGATTGGGTTAGCTTCTCCGGAGAAAATCCGTGAGTGGTCACATGGTGAAGTTACAAAACCAGAAACAATCAACTACCGTACTTTAAAACCAGAACGCGATGGTTTATTCTGCGAGAAAATCTTTGGTCCAACAAAAGACTTAGAATGTTCTTGTGGTAAATTAAAGAAAATCAACAACAAAGGGAAAGTCTGCGATCGTTGTGGCGTTGAAGTAACGCGCTCAAAAGTTCGTCGTGAACGTATGGGACACATCGAATTAGCAGCTCCAGTATCACACGTGTGGTACTTCAAAGGCATTCCAAGCCGCATGGGACTTGTGTTAGACATGAGTCCACGTGCGTTGGAAGAAGTCATTTATTTTGCAAGCTACGTTGTTATCGACGCTGGCGACACAACATTAATGCACAAACAATTATTAACTGAACGCGAATACCGTGAAAAACGTGCAGAGTTCGGAACTCGTTTCCATGCTGCAATGGGTGCGGAAGCTGTTCAAGAGTTATTAAACAATGTTGACTTAGACGCTGAAATCGCTGAATTAAAAGAAGAGTTGAAAACAGCTCAAGGTCAAAAACGTACTCGTGCAATCCGTCGTTTAGACATTTTAGATGCCTTCAAAGAATCAGGAAACAAACCTGGTTGGATGGTAATGGATGTTATTCCAGTTATCCCACCAGATTTACGTCCAATGGTTCAATTAGAAGGTGGACGTTTTGCGACAAGTGACTTGAACGATTTATACCGTCGTGTGATTAACCGTAATAACCGTCTAAAACGTTTATTAGAATTAAACGCACCTCGTATCATCGTTCAAAACGAAAAACGTATGTTACAAGAAGCAGTGGATGCTTTAATCGATAATGGTCGTCGTGGCCGTCCAGTAACTGGACCAGGTAACCGTCCATTGAAATCATTAAGCCACATGCTTAAAGGGAAACAAGGTCGTTTCCGTCAAAACCTACTTGGTAAACGTGTAGACTACTCTGGACGTTCTGTAATCGTAGTAGGACCAAACTTGAAGATGTACCAATGTGGTCTTCCTAAAGAAATGGCGATTGAATTATTCAAACCTTTCGTAATGAAAGAATTAGTTGAACGTGAAATCGCTGGAAACATCAAGAGCGCTAAACGTAAAATTGAACGTTTAGATGACGATATTTGGGGAATCCTTGAAGAAGTAATTCGTGAACACCCAGTTCTATTGAACCGTGCACCTACACTTCACAGACTAGGGATTCAAGCATTCGAACCAACTCTAGTAGAAGGTCGTGCGATCCGTCTTCACCCATTAGTGTGTGAAGCCTACAATGCCGACTTCGACGGAGACCAAATGGCGGTTCACGTGCCACTATCTCAAGAAGCTCAAGCTGAAGCTCGCTTATTAATGTTAGCGGCTCAAAACATCCTAAACCCTAAAGATGGTAAACCAGTTGTTACACCATCTCAAGACATGGTTTTAGGGAACTATTACTTAACAATGGAACAAGAAGGCCGTGTTGGTGAAGGTATGTTCTTCAAAGACATGGACGAAGCAATCTTGGCTTATAACAATGGATACGTTCATTTACACAGCCGTATTGCAATTCCTGCAAGCTCACTTCCACATAAACCATTTACAGAGTGGCAAAAAGAGAGAATGATGGTCACAACCGTTGGTAAATTATTATTCAACGAAATCATGCCAAACGAATTCCCTTACTTAAATGAGCCAACAATGGAAAACTTAGAAGTGGCTACACCAGATAAATACTTCTTAGAAGCAGGGGCAAACATTAAAGAAGAAATCGCTAAACGCGAAATCGTTTCTCCATTCAAGAAGAAAAACTTAGGTCAAATCATCGCCGAAGTGTTCAAACGATTCCATATCACTGAAACTTCAATGATGTTAGACCGTATGAAAGACTTAGGATATAAATTCTCAACTCGTGCTGGTTTAACAGTAGGGATTGCAGATATTTCAGTTGCGGATAACAAGAAAGAAATTCTTGAAGAAGCACATAAACAAGTCGACAACATCTCTAAATTATTCCGTCGTGGTTTAATTACAGATGATGAACGTTATGAACGTGTTATCGAAACATGGAACAAAGCGAAAGATGATATCCAAAAAGCGTTAATTCGCACATTAGGTTCTCGTAACCCAATCTTCATGATGAGTGATTCTGGAGCCCGTGGTAACATCTCTAACTTTACTCAGCTTGCTGGTATGCGTGGTCTTATGGCCGCTCCTAACGGTAAAATCATGGAATTACCGGTAACATCAAACTTCCGTGAAGGGTTAACCGTTATGGAAATGTTCTTGTCTACTCACGGTGCTCGTAAAGGGATGACCGATACGGCCTTGAAGACAGCCGACTCTGGTTACTTAACTCGTCGTTTAGTAGACGTTGCGCAAGATGTGATCATTCGTGAAACAGATTGCGGAAGCGATCGTGGTTTAACAATTACTGCGATTAAAGAAGGAAATGAAGTCATTGAAACACTTGAAGAACGTATGTTAGGACGTTACGCACAACGTTCAGTGAAACATCCTGAAACAGGTGAAGTGTTAGTAGCACGCAATGAAATCATTACTGAAGATATTGCTCGTAAGATTATTGAAGCTGGAATCGAAGAAATTACAATTCGTTCAGCGTTCACATGTGATACAAAACATGGTGTATGTAAATACTGTTACGGACGTAACTTAGCTACAGGTTCAGAAGTTGAAGTTGGGGAAGCAGTTGGTACAATTGCCGCTCAATCAATCGGGGAACCTGGTACACAGTTAACAATGCGTACGTTCCATACCGGTGGGGTTGCCGGAGACGATATTACTCAAGGTTTACCTCGTATCCAAGAAATCTTCGAAGCGCGTAATCCTAAAGGGGTTGCGACAATCAGTGAAGTAGCGGGTGAAGTAGTTTCTATCGAAGAAAATGCTGGAAGCCGTACTAAAGAAATTACAATTAAAGGCTCTACAGATACTCGTTCTTACACAGTTCCATTTACAGCTCGTCTAAAAGTGGAAGAAGGACAAATCATCGATCGTGGTGCTCCATTAACAGAAGGTTCAATCGATCCTAAAGAATTATTACGTGTTCGCGATGTATTATCAGTTGAAAACTACTTATTACGTGAAGTACAAAAAGTATACCGTATGCAAGGGGTAGAAATCGGCGATAAACACGTTGAGGTAATGGTTCGTCAAATGTTACGTAAAGTTCGCGTAATGGATCCAGGTTCAACAGAAATCCTTCCAGGAACATTACTTGATATTGCAGACTTTACAGAACGTAACCGCTCTGCAATCATGAACGGTGAAGTACCTGCAACAGCTCGTCCTGTATTACTAGGTATTACAAAAGCTTCATTAGAAACAAACAGCTTCTTGTCTGCTGCATCATTCCAAGAAACAACTCGTGTCTTGACAGATGCTTCTATCCGCGGCAAGAAAGACCACTTACTAGGATTGAAAGAAAATGTTATCATCGGTAAGATCATCCCTGCTGGTACAGGTATGGCTCGTTACCGCAATATGGAAACAAGTACTTCAGAACCAGTATTACCAGTGGAACAAACAGAAGTTGTTATTGTTGAATCAACACCTTCTGAAGAAGACACAAATGAATAATATGTGACTTTCAGGCACCCTGTAGCGAAAGCTACGGGGTGTTTTTTCTTTGGAACTTCATAAAACATTCTCTGAGAATCAATGAGTCTAGGGTATAATAGGCGAAACTTAAGAATGGAGTGAAATTATGAACAAAACAACAAAACTCTTAGGTCTTGCAGCCGCAAGCTTATTAGCCGCTTGTTCAAACCAAGCAGCACCAGCAGAGACTACGCAAGCAACAACAGCTCAACCAACAACTGTGCAAGCGACAACTCAAGCACCAGCTACGACTGCTACAAACACAACTGTAGCAACTAACGCTTCTGAAGAAGCAATGGGAAGCCAAAATGCAATGCAAAAAGAAATTGTAGATGCATTTAAGAAAGAATTCCCAGCTCTTGATATTACTGGATTAGAATACTCAAACGGAATGTTCTATGAAGTAGAAGCGATGAACGATACGAATGAATATACGTACCGTTATGATAAGTCAGCGAAGACTTTCATGAAGGTTAATGAAACAACTTCAGATAAAGAAGAGCATGATGAAGAAAAAATTGACTTAGCTACATTGAAACAAGTCGATGAGATGGCGGCCATCGCTCAAAAAGAATTCCCAACAGGAGTCCTTCGTGAGTGGAGCGTCGATAAAGATCATGGTGAAGTGATTTGGGAGTTTGATTTATCAGTTAACGGACAACAAGTGAACGTTAAGATTTCAAACGACACAGGAAAAATTACTGAAATCGATCGCTAATTAAATATTGTTTATAAGATACTCCGTCAAGGATTGTTCATTCAATGCTTGAGGGGGTATTTTTATGCTTAAAATTACAAGAAAGAGCCCGAAAATAGATTAAGAAAAGTTTAAGAATTTTGAAAAGTTGAAAAAATTCAACACTAAAAAAACGAATTAATTCATTGAATAGTGGGAAAAATGAGTCACAGGTGGAATTAAATCATTTAAAAACATCAAATATATAATATTTTAAATAAAAACTAAAACCGCTATCAAATTTATGTAAAAGGTAGTATAATATAAATGAATAAAAGAAAGATTGGGGTAGTGTATATGAGTCAGGAATTGTACCAAAGTATACCGTTGCTATTTAAGCTCGTAAAAAAGCAAACAGAACTCAAAAATGCTGCCTTTGCTTTTCAGAATAAACGAGGAGCAGTGAAGTTTTTCTTTTTAATTGAACGTGATGAACAGCAAGATTTACGTTTATTATTCTTCAAAAACGAAGAAGAACTTGTTCGTTATCGACTCTCAGAACGACTAGTAACCATGTCGGATGAGGTAGTCGGAGAGGAACGGACCGAAGCGTTTTGGTTTAGAAAAGGCATCGAAATTCAGTTTTCAAAACGTGCGGATTTCGATGAAGAGGAAATCGAATACTTGAAGCAAAAGGGGTATCCTGTGAAAGGTGCCAGAGAATTGCCAATGATTTCGAGTTTCAATGAACCATTTGATTTATTCGCAGACCTTAAGAAGTCAGAAGTTCAGTTTGTACTTCGTGTGAGTGATATTCTCTTGCAAGAGGGCAACTGGAAGGAGATTTTGAAGGCTGCTAGTATTCTCGATCAAGAAGACGCGGATTGCTATGCTGTTCTCGAATATAATCAAAAAACAAAGGCTGTAAAGTCGCTTGATATCACGCGTAAGGAAATCAGCTTCGATAAGATTGCTGAATTGAAGCCATTCTTCCAAGTGAAACCTGAACCCATTGCGGTCAGTGATTTCTCGCTTTTACGTGCAAAAAAGGCGATTCAAGGCATTTTATCAGAAAGTTTTGAGATTCAGTTGACATTGTCGCCAATCGCGGCCATGGGATTTTATAAGACAGGGGCGTTTATGTTGGCGATAGCCGATGAACGTGAAATTATCTTCTTGCAGGAAACAGATTTAGATACAAAAGCGATTCAGAACTATATTTTAGAACTCATTATGATGATGGAGGCTGTGCCGCTTCGCTTTATTACAAGTGGACCATTTGCCATGAGACTCTCGAATATGGTCGATCAGCTCTTAAAACGACTTGGAACGGATATTGTTATCTTGGATGAATTGCCAACGATGAACCGTTATTCAAGCCTTGCGAAAATGGATCTTCTATTATCGCAAAATGATATTGATAATCTTCTCTTTTAAGTGAAACGTTGAGACCCGTGCCCTTAACGTTTCCGCTAGTGTAGGAATTGGAAGGGGGAGAAGCTAAATACTCTCACAGCTTCTCTGTCCATCCATCCTCGAATATAAAACATAAGAAAAAGAGGTCTATTCAAATGAATAGACCTCTTATTTTATTCAACTGGATATTCTGTATACATTTCTCCAAGGCTTTCAAACTCCACTTGATTTTGTAAGAGTTCAATGATGGCTGCTTGGAAAGCTTCGACTTCTTGAACAGGGAGGCTACAGGTGAATTGAACATTATTGAGGAAGACTTTATCGACGATGGGGATATTTTGCGTCTGACAATAATATTCCACTTTACCAACATGCGCATAATCAAAAGTTAGGGCAAGTTGATCTTCGAGTCGGCATTCGACGATTCCGATGGCTTTCAATCCTTCGCTTACAGCCCCAGAATACGCACGAACGAGGCCTCCAGCGCCTAGCTTTGTTCCACCAAAGTAACGCGTCACTACGACCGCGACATCCTTTAATTCATTTTTTTTAAGTACTTCTAGCATTGGAACGCCTGCGGTACCACTTGGCTCACCGTCATCCATCGCACGTTGCACTTGGTCGTTTTCCCCAATGAGAAAAGCAGAGCAGTTATGCGTTGCCTTCCAATGTTCTTTTTTGATAGCTTGGATAAATTCGAGCGCTTGTTCTTCGTCTGTTACTCGCTGAAAATGCGCAATAAAACGAGACCCTTTAATCTCGATTTCATTCATCCCAGCCTCTTTAATGGTTTTATATCTCTCTAACATTCTTTCCCCTCACTTTGGTATTAGTATAGCATAAATTTTCTTTTTCGTTTAAGTGTCAAAAATATAGAAATTTTACGAATAAAAGAGATTTTTCTTCACAAATTTATATTGTTAGTTATAAATAAGAAGAGTATAATGAAAGCGTAAACAAGGTTGTTTTTTTCAAGATAAAGATATGGGTGGTGAAAAAATGATATTTTATAAAAATAAATGGTCAATGCTATCGATCGTTATGTATTGGATTTTTTCCATCGTTATGATTCTAAACTATATTCATTATCATTTGTCAACGGGACATTTTGGAGGAGCTGAAGGAGGAATACCACTGTTTTATGAAATTATATTCAGCTACATTCAGGTAGTGGATGCTGTATATGGTTTTGTGGCATTCATGATTCCACCTTTATTCTTTTCACATGAATGTATCAGACAAAGGATAACGCATTGCGACTATTTACAATCTGTGAGATTACAACATAAAAAAACATTCTTTTCACCACTTATATCAAAACAATTTAAAACGAACTTTATCATAATCTATTTTGTTTTCTTAGTGAAAATGTTTCTTCAGGCGATATTAGTTCATTTATTTTACTCACCATTTATTTTCGAAGAGAGTAGTTCTTATTTGACGTGGTCTTTCACGATTAACTTCTCGACAAATAGTTTTATTAATTTAATCTGTACGATAGTAATAATTCCCTTAGGATACGCCATTTTCTATTCATTTGTTTTTTCAGTTGGATTGTTCCTAAAACGATATATCATTTATTTATGCAGTGGATTGTTATTAGTGATTATATCGCTTTTATTAGCAATGGTTATAGGAGGGATTTCCCCGATTATCGGCTATTCGATTTGCGTTTTATCACTCATTCAACCAGGAATGTACACATTATTAGGAGAAACTATTTCTCATTCAGCCTGGGTTATTTTTGTATATCCTGCGATTTTTTATAGTCTATTGACTATTCTCCTATTAATTATCAGAAGAAAGATGGATTTGAAGGAGGGATATTAATGAATGAGCTCCTAAAAGGAAAAAGACAACAATGGGTGTATGGATTATCGATTGTTTCTGGAGTCTCTTTTGTTTTAAAAGGGCAAATTTTCGGTAACTTAATACTAGACTTATTGTCTTCCCATTTTACAGCATATTTTTCAGACACCTTATTATTAGTTTTACTAGGGGTTGTCATTTGGAGACGACATCAAATCCGTTACCTTCTCATTCAAAGAGTTGGAGAGAAAAACTACCAATTTTATCAATTGGTAACAGTGTTAGTTTCAGTTGTTTGTTATTTTGTCGCTCAATTCTCCTTAGCGTTACTATTCCAAATGATGAATGGACAAGCATTTACAAAAGCGATGCTGATATTTGCTCTATTAAAAAGCGTGTATTTAATTTGTTCGGGATTAATCATCTATACGATTTCTATTGGGTGTAATAGAAATATGGCTATTATTGGTTCTATCCTATTTTCATTAACATCTTATTTTACGATATTATTTCTATTACGAGAGTGAAGGGGAGGTACTCATGTTAGAACTAAAAAATGTATCCAAAAAACTAGGGTTTCAAGTGATTTTAGAAGAGGTCGATTTCAAAATTGAACAAGGAGAGCTTATTCATATTGTAGGAGCTAATGGATGCGGAAAGTCTACTTTATTTAAGCTTTTTTGTGATATTTTGGAGCCGGATAAAGGTGAAGTTGTTGTAGATAGTGATGTACGAATTGGAGCTTTGATTGAGAATCCAGCGTTTATGGAAGAAAGTAGTTTAAAAACGAATCTTAAATTTTTAGCATCTATCAATAAAAATTACAATGAATCAAAAATTAGAGAATTAGTGAATAATTTCGATTTAGATTTTGATAGTAAAATTCACGTAAAAAAATATTCCGTTGGAATGCGTCAGAAAATGGGGATTATTCAAGCTATGATGGAGAATCAAAATTTAATTTTATTAGACGAGCCAACTCGAGGTCTAGATAAAAAATCACTAGATCAGTTTCATCAATTAGTTCAACAGCTTCATGAAGAAGGGAAATCAATTGTGATTGCTGCTCATGATAATTTGGCCGAATTACAGTTTGATAAGGAATATTTGATGGAAGAAGGGAAGCTGATTCTTCAATGAAACAGTTATTTCCAATTCGAGAGTGGCTTCTCTACATTTTTGGTTTGTTAATAGTATGGAATTTATATCATCCATTACCGTCGTTCTATATCGAGGCACACTTCAGTTTTATACCCGTTACTTTTCTTTTTGGCCATCTTTTAAGTATTTTCTTAATGGTAATGGAAGTACTTATTTTGATGTATTTTATTAATGAGTATGAGAGTATGCGACTTTTGATACTAGTTCGAAGCCAAAGCAGCGTTTTTATAGGGCGAATATTAGTGAGGATGATATGGCCTTCTGTATTTTTAATGTTCTGTATTAAGGCAATTTTACTTTTCGAAATTGGAGGGGTTCATCCCCTTGTATTAGGTTCGTTACCCATTCTGTTTTCAGGGATGACTCTACTAGCAATATTCATTCAAGACTCTAAAAAAATATTATTTTTAAGCCTGATTTTAGCAGCACTTATTAGACTAGGATGCTTTTACTTAATTGGGTAAGCAGGAGGATATCTCCTGCTTTTTTTTAATGGTCAAATATGGTAGTATAGAAAGGCAGTATATGACTGGAGGAGTAGGTATGATTCAAGTAACATTAATCATTCGAATCACATTGGTTCTTGCTTTTATCATGCTAAGCTATTGGGCGTTGCAAGGCATTCAAATCGAGAAAATTCTCAGAAAAGGCCGCGTTCAGGAAGCCCGTATCCTCTTTTTACTCATCGCTATTTGGATGGGAGCTAGTATAGCAAAAGTCATATTCGATTTATCGGATTATTTAAATCAGTACATTCAATTGATATTACAGTAGATGGATAGAGAGTTTTTGGAGGTTATTTAATGGATAAGATGATCGTGCGCGGTGGCGATACACGTCTTCAGGGAACAGTAAAAGTAGAAGGAGCTAAAAACGCGGTATTACCGATTTTAGCAGCAAGTATTTTAGCAGATAAAGGCGTTACTCATTTAACAAATGTACCGAACTTATCAGACGTACATATGATGTTAAACGTATTAGGGAGCTTAAACGTCTTAAGTACATTTGACGAAGAAGAAAAGGCAATTACATTAAATGCCACAAAAGATATTACAACAACTGCAGCGTTTGAATACGTAAGTAAAATGCGTGCGTCAATCGTTGTAATGGGACCATTATTAGCCCGTTTTGGACATGCGCGTGTTGCAATGCCTGGTGGATGTGCTATCGGTAGTCGTCCAATCGACCTTCACTTAAAAGGATTCGAAGCAATGGGTGCGACAATCGTTCAAACAGAAGGATATATCGAAGCACATGCAGATGAACTTCATGGAGCTCGTATTTACCTAGATTTCCCATCTGTTGGAGCTACTCAAAACATTATGATGGCTGCGACTTTAGCAAAAGGAACAACATACCTAGAAAACGTAGCGCGTGAACCAGAAATCGTCGACTTAGCAAATATCTTAAACAAAATGGGTGCGAAAATTGTCGGTGCCGGAACAGAAAACATGCGTATTGAAGGGGTAGAACGTTTGGATGGAACAATTCACTCAATTATCCCAGACCGTATCGAAGCTGGTACATTTATGGTAGCCGCTGCCGTTACAAAAGGCGACGTGTTTATCGAAGATGCGATTGCAGAACACAACCAACCATTAATTTCTAAATTAGGAGAAATGGGTGTTCAATTTATCGAAGAAGAAGACGGCATCCGCGTTATCGGTCCAGATGAGTTGAAACCAACTGACGTGAAAACTTTACCTCATCCAGGTTTCCCAACAGATATGCAAGCGCAAATGACGATTGCACAATTATTAGCAACTGGTACAAGCACAATGACGGAAACAGTATTCGAGAACCGTTTCAACCACTTAGAAGAAATGCGTCGTATGGGTGCGCAATTCCGTATTGACTCACATACAGCTGTGATGAGTGGTGCATCAGTATTATCAGGAGCTGAAGTACGTGCTACAGACTTACGTGCTGCGGCAGCGTTAATCATTGCTGGAATGGTTGCAAAAGGATATACACGTGTGACAGACTTACAATTCTTAGACCGTGGATATTATGAGTTCCATCAAAAATTACGTGCATTGGGCGCGACGATTGAACGTGTGGACGAACCAGACGGACAAGCATTTACTCACGAAGACTTAGAACGACTTTTTGCAGTTTAACAACGAATAACGAAAGAGAGGGCAACCTCTCTTTTTTTGCGCATAACAATCAAAGGAACTCCACTTTTCGTTGATATAGCAATAAAAACAAGCAATACTACTTTTAACTAATATAAGGTATACCTTATATTGGTTAAACCTTATAACGTGCATTTTTACTGTTGTATCAAGAAAAAAAAGATTATTCGAAAAAATAAAGTGCAGTTGCAAACGTAAATGATGACTAGAAACTTACAGATTCTATAATTACAGTAACGTGACTTTGCATTAAAACGAGGGAGAAAGACAGAAATGCCATAGATACATTTGTATCTATGGCATTTCGTTTTCTTTCCCCCACAAAGTTGAATAGGAATGAGAT
>CALCML010000198.1 GCA_937967765.1 uncultured Carnobacterium sp. | reverse complement strand
CACTCACAAAAGATGATGGATTACCACGATAACGAATGGGGTGTCCCTTGCCACGATGACCAAGCTCTCTTCGAACGATTGACCTTGGAAACGATGCAAGCAGGCCTTAGCTGGGCTACGATTCTCAATAAACGCGAAAACTTCAGAGAGGCTTTTGACAACTTCGATATCCAAATGGTTGCTAAGTACGACGAAGCTAAAGTTCAATCTCTTCTTCAAAATGAAGGCATTATTCGCAATCAACTGAAGATTCGTGCCGCTATCGCAAACGCCAACGCAATTCTTGCGATTCAAGAAAAGTATGGTAGCTTTGACGCTTTCTGTTGGAGCTTTGTTGACAACAAACCTATCATCAATGAATACACTACTATGGCAGAAGTTCCAGCCTTTACGTCCCTTGCTGAAACGTTCCGCAAGGCTCTTCTCAAAGAAGGCTTTAAATTTGTGGGCCCAACGATTGTCTACTCCTTTATGCAATCTGTTGGTATGGTAAACGACCATTTAACAACTTGCCCCTGTAAATAAAAAAATATCGTTATACCTTATACGGTATAACGATATTTTTTTAATCTAATGTTGCTCGACTCAATAAGTCTGTCATTTCACTCTCGTCGTCACATAACGCTTTAAATCGAACAGCAAACTTTTTCACTGCTTCTACGTTTTCTGATCCAATTGAAAACAATCCCGCTTCCGAATCAAATGACAACGCGTCTACTAATTCCGGCATCTTTTCTTCTAGAAAGACAGTGGCCAGTGAATTCCAATCATAGCCATTTCCAATGAATCCATCTTCTTGCCTCATATCAAACACATTTTGTTTATAATCTTCATTTAACCAGAGCACCAGCGTTGACCATACATCCTCTGTCCCCTCATCGAATACCATGAGTTTAAAGGGTTCTAATTGTTTATTTAAATCTTCGTACGACATCCACTACGACTCCTCATTTCATTTTCCTCTATTCTACCCATCATCACACCATTTGTCGAGCCTCCTCCATGACGCGCACACTCTCTATCCCAGCACCTGTCCATTTACGAGGGGTTGAAATGTGGATGAGAAAACTAACCAATTAGATTATTTCACCAAACAGATTCCAAAATTACCATATTTGGTAATCAAAAACACGAAGAGATTTCGGAGTCTATAGTGGTAACCATAGCGACTACAACTGAGACTCAATCCGATGAGGAGCACACATTTTATCCTAGCACTGGTCCATTTACGAGGGGTTGAAATGATGGATGAGAAAACTACCCAAATAGATTATTTCACCAAACAGATCAATTAAACACCCAATTTTTTAAGGTAAAACACAAAGAGCCTCGGATACCAATAATCATAAGAATAACGTGCGTAACCAATGAGAATTACACTCTCTTGAAAATTTATTTTCTAGAGAGTGTTTGAAGCTTGGTAGACTCAAGACCTTGGCTTGAGGCGGTACAGTTATTCTTATAATTATTGAACGTAGCCGAAGGCTCTAAGTGTTTTACCTTTGCACCAACAAAAAAAACAGGCTCCTTTTTAGGAACCTGTTTGAGTTGAAATTATAACCATTTCGTATAGTCTTCGTCATCCATCGCTTCAACACTACCGAGTAGGTACCCATTTCCGACCTGCGAGAAGAAATCATGGTTACTTGTCCCAGTTGAAATCCCGTTCATCACAATCGGATCCACATCTTCAGCAGTATCCGGGAACAATGGATCGAACCCTAAGTTTTGAAGCGCCTTATTCGCATTATAACGAATAAACACTTTAACTTTTTCAGTCCAACCAACTTGGTCATAGATAGATTGTGTATACTTCACTTCGTTTTGATAAAGTTCCAAGCATAAGTTGTATACCCACATCTTCATTTCTTCTTGTTCTGACTCAGATAATTCGTTGTATCCTTGTTGGAACTTGTATCCTGTATAAGTTCCGTGAACTGATTCGTCACGAATGATTAACTTGATGATTTCGGCTACGTTCGCAAGCTTGTTGTTTCCTAAGTAGTAAAGTGGTGTAAAGAATCCACTGTAGAATAGGAATGTTTCAAGCATTGTTGAGGCAACTTTCATCTTCAATGCATCTCTACTTTGGTAGATTTCGTTAATCTTTCTTGCTTTGAATTGTAAGTATTCATTGTTGTTTGTCCATTCGAAAATATCTTCGATTTCTGCTTTTGTATGCAAAGTACTGAAGATTGTTGAGTAACTTTTCGCATGAACTGATTCCATGAATTGAATATTATTCCATACTGCTTCTTCGTGTTGAGTGCGCACGTAATCTTTCATTAAGCTTGCACCTTCTTCTGATTGAAGCGTATCTAATAATGTTAATCCACCGAATACTTTCCCTACTACATCTTTTTCTTCTGGAGATAATGTTCTCCAGTCGTCCAAGTCGTTTGATACTGGAATACGTGTATCTAACCAGAATTGCTCTGTTAGTTTTTCCCAAGTTAATTTATCGATCATGTCTTCAACTTGGTTCCAGTCAATCGCTTTATAGTACTCTACTGGTTGAGTAGAATTTTGAGAAAGAATCTCATTAAAATATCGTTTTGTACTCATGAGCTTTTGTCCTTTCTTTCGTATTCCCATTAAATGCTGCAGCTTTCGCAAGCATTACTTCCGATTTCATCGTTGTTTTCTGTAAATGTACGTACATAGTAGATTGACTTGATGCCTTTATTCCACGCATAGTTACGTAAAATGTTTAAGTCACGTGTTGTCATCTTGTTTGTACGTCCTTCTTTCCATTCGTATAATCCTTCAGGAAGTTCTGAACGCATGAATAATGTCAAACTCATTCCTTGATCGATATGTTTTTGAGCTGCTGCATATACATCGATTACTTTACGCATATCGATATCGTACGCTGATTTGTAGAATGGTAAAGTTTCGTTTGATAAGAATGGAGCTGGGTAATAAGTCTTACCAGTCTTCTTCTCTTGACGTTCTTCAATTAAACGAGTGATTGGGTGTAATGAAGCACTTGTTTCGTTTACGTAGCTGATTGAACCTGTTGGCGCAATTGCTAAACGGTTTTGGTGATATAATCCACCGCTCATCACGTCTTCTTTTAATTGTTTCCAATCTTCTACAGTTGGAATTGGAAGTTTTTCAAAGATTTTCTTCACTTTGTCAGATTGAATTTGTACCTCTTCAGCAATATAGCTGTCGAAGTATTCACCTGTTGCGTATTTAGAACGTTCGAAACCAACGAAAGATTTACCGCGTTCTCTCGCAATCTTGTTACTTGCTTTCAATGTGTAGAAGTTCAACATTCTGAAGTATAAATCAGTGGCTTCGATAGACTCAGGTGAGCCGTATTCCATTTGATTTAATGCAAAGAATGTGTGTAATCCCATCGCTCCAAGACCGATTGTATGTGCTTTGCTGTTTCCGTTTTTAACAGTTGGTACAGCATCGATACTTGAGTGGTCTGTTACGAATGTTAACGCACGAACCGCTACATCTACAGAACGTTCGAAGTCAGGAGATTTCATTAAGTTCACGATGTTTGTTGAACCTAAGTTACAGCTGATGTCTGTTCCTAAGTGTTCATATTCTTGAGCATTGTTGATTACTGAAGGTTCTTGAACTTGTAAGATTTCAGAACATAAATTACTCATGATAATCTTTCCATCGATTGGGTTCACACGGTTTGCTGTATCGATGTTCACCACATATGGATATCCAGATTCTTGTTGTAATTTACTAATTTCGTTTTCTAAGTCACGCGCACGTAATTTAGATTTGCGGATTTCAGGGTTGTTCACCATGTTGTCATATTCTTTAGTAATGTCCACATATGAGAATGGTACGCCATAAATACGTTCCACATCGTATGGGCTAAATAAGTACATAATGTCATCGTTTTTGATTAATTCGTAGAATTTATCTGGAACAACAAGTCCTAGTGATAATGTCTTCACACGCACTTTTTCGTCCGCGTTTTCTTTTTTCGTAGATAAAAACGATACGATATCTGGGTGGAATACGTTTAAGTAAACCGCACCGGCACCGTTACGTTGACCTAATTGGTTTGAGTAGCTGAAACTATCTTCTAATAATTTCATAATTGGAACAACACCGCTTGATGCATTCTCAATTTTCTTGATTGGGTCACCTGCTGCACGAACGTTAGACAAGCTTACCCCTACTCCTCCCCCAATTCTTGATAATTGAAGAGCTGAGTTGATTGTACGACCGATACTGTTCATATCGTCTGTTGTTTGAATTAAGAAGCATGAAACGAGTTCCCCACGACGTTTTCTTCCGGCATTCAAGAATGTTGGTGTTGCTGGTTGGTAACGTTGTGTAATCATTTCTTCTGCTAAATCATGTGCTAATTGCTCATCGCCATCTGCTAAGAAAAGAGCGTTAAATACAATACGATCTTCAAAACGTTCTAAGTAACGTTGACCATCGTTTGTCTTCATTGCATATTGTTTGTAGAATTTGAACGCAGACATGAATGAACGGAAACGGAATTTTTTCTTGTACGTTTCTTTCATTAATTTCTTAACGAATTTACGGTTGTATTTCCCTAAAAATTCTGCTTCTAAATAATCGTGTTCGATTAAGTAATCGAGTTTTTCATCTAATGTATAGAAGAAAACAGTATTTGGGTTTACGTGTTCTAAGAAGAAGGCACGAACCGCTTCACGATCTTTATGCAATGGAATTTTCCCATCAACTGGACGGTTTAACTCATTGTTTAATGCGAAGTATGTAACTTCTTGAGTCTTGTTAATTAATTTTGGACTATCCAATCTCTCTCACCTTTTCTATTAGTATTTGTACATCTTTATCTGTACCTTGATTTTCAAAGCAATGCAGCAATGGAATGTCATATTTAGCCGCTAACGCTCTGGCATTTGAACAAAAGCTCGTATTGAAATTGCGATTCCCTGAACCAGCCACCCCTTTTAATAGCGCGCGATTCTCGCCAAAACCAATAAATTCATAAAAAAAATTCGCCACTTGCTCTCCATAGGTTGGTGTAATGACGATATAAGGTTCTTCCATTTGTACTGTAGAATTTTTCTTAGAAATCTCAATAAAATCCCAGTCCAATTTTTTTACGAATTGTCTTGTCTTTCCAGTTAGCGATAAATAAACGACTTTCACAGTTACTCCATTTCTGAATTCGAAATACAGCTAAATGCATTTCTAGCTCACTTGAAACTCACGAAACTAATTATATCCAGCCTAGAAGTTTTTTGCAACATTTTAACAACATTTTGTATTGTTTTTTTTACGAAACACAAAATATAGTGACTCTTGCTACCTATCCCCGACATTTAGTGTACGCAAAAAATCAAGTAAAATGATTGACAGAAACGGTTGACGACTGTAGACTAAGCCTGTAGAAAGGAGTTCTATTTATGACAGAATTTCAACCAATGAGCCCTTCTGAACGTCAAATTATGCGTGTTCTATGGGCAAACCCAAATAGCACAAGCGGATATATTATCGAGCAATTGCAACGCTCATTTTCATGGAGTGACTCAACAATAAAAACACTCATTATCCGTTTAACTAAAAAAGGATATATCCAAATCGATAACCAGAAGAAACCATTCCACTACTCGGCGACGATTTCTGAGAAAGCACAACTCGATCAAGAGACAGATGTGCTTCTAGAACAAGTTTGCCATAAACAGAATGGAAATTTGTTACATACACTGATTGATAAAGCAACTTTAAGTCAAGATGACATTCAAGAATTAGTGAGCGCCTTAAAAGAAAAAGCAGCCACTGCCCCAACATCTGTTGCATGTAACTGCCTACCAGGTCAATGTAATTGTCATCACCATCATCATTAAAACAAAAACCTATTGCTTAAAGCCACACTGACTTTAAACAATAGGTTATTTATCTATATATATTTCAGTTTGGATTATTTTAAACTGAGGGTAAATGACTATGAAGCTTACGGATTTAATAGTAGCAGTAATGGGAAGAATATTAAAACGAATAAGAGGGAGTAAGGAATTCATTCCTTACTCCCTCTTTGAGGCTTTAAAGGTGCAAGACCAAGGCTT
>CALCML010000197.1 GCA_937967765.1 uncultured Carnobacterium sp. | reverse complement strand
TTGGAACAAATACATCCCCGAATGTACGAACAGCACGTTAGAACCAGTTCCCTTGTTTTGCTGCTTCAGCTTTCATTTCGCTAGTTTTGAAGTTGGTATTCCTAGAGATACTACTTCATCATAAATGCGGTTAACCGTTCCTGTCCCAAAAATGATTTGGAATTGTCCAGTATTGAAGAAAGCACCTTGAACTTTCTCGATATTCTCGACTCTATTTGTATCGATTTTTTCTTTATCCTTTACCATGATTCGAAGACGAGTTGCACAGTGAGCTACACTACTTACATTCTCTTTACCACCAATGGCTTCGATAACACTTTTTGCAATAATAAGTCAAGTTTAAACTAGAATTGAATCACTAAAAAAAACTTTACAAAAAAGCTTGATTTTCCGTGTGAAAACACGTACTGTAAAGGTACTATTTGATAGGAGGCCCCCACCATGAAATGGACAACAGAACTTAGATACAAACGCTATGAAGATTGGACTCAAGCTGAGAAAGAACAATTGAAATCTACAATGGAAAAATCCCCTTGGAGAGCGAAATACCACGTAGAACCATCCAGCGGATTGCTAAATGACCCTAATGGTTTTTCTTATTTCGACGGTAAATGGATTGTGTTTTACCAAAACTTTCCTTTTGGTGCTTCTCATGGCTTAAAATCATGGGTACAACTAGAAAGTGATGACCTTGTGACCTTTAAAGAAACTGGAGTCAAGGTACTGCCCGATACTCAACTCGATTGTCATGGCGCGTATTCAGGTAGCGCGATGCAATTTGGTGATCAATTGTTTCTATTTTATACAGGAAATGTTAGAGATGAAAATTGGATTCGTCACCCTTACCAATTAGGTGCACTTATGGATAAAGACGGCCATATTGAGAAACTTGGAAAAAATTTGATTCTAAAGCCAAGTGATGCTACAGGCCACTTTAGAGACCCACAAATTTTCCAATATAAAGATCATTATTACGCGATTGTAGGTGGTCAAAATCTAGATAAAAAAGGCTTCATTAGACTCTACCGCGCGATTAATAATGATTACACTAATTGGAAAGAAATCGGTAATTTAGATTTTAATAATGACGGTACAGCATATATGATGGAATGTCCGAACTTAGTATTTGTAGATGAAAAACCAGTACTCATTTACTGCCCTCAAGGATTAGATAAAGACGTATTCCACTACGATAATATATATCCAAACTTATATAAAATCGGTGAAACATTCGACCCAGAAAATGCGAAGATTACACCCGTTTCTGAGCTTCATCAATTAGATTACGGTTTTGACGTTTATGCTACTCAAGCATTTAACGCACCAGATGGTCGTGCGCTTTGCATTAGCTGGCTTGGGTTGCCAGATGTTTCTTATCCTAGCGATGTTTACGAACACCAAGGAATCTTATCACTAGTGAAAGAACTTTCCATTAAAGACGGCAAGTTATATCAAACTCCTGTAAAAGGAATCGAAAAGCTTCGTCAATCTTCCCTTCCATTTAACAAGTATATTAAAAATACTTCGAATTGCTACGAGTTAAACCTTAAATTAGAAGGCGATATGATTCATGAACTTGTTCTATTCTCAGACAAGGATGGCAATGGACTATCCCTCATCTTTAATCTTGTAGATGGTGAGGTTGTAGTTGATCGAAGCAAGGTAGGAGAAAATTTTGCCACAGAATTCAGTAGTGTTCGTACAGCACCAATTGCTCCAGCAGACACTACAGCGCGTATCTTTATTGATAATTCTGTCTTTGAAATCTTTATTAACGATGGAGAAATGGTCTTTTCTGGTCGTGTCTTCCCACGTGAAGACCAAACACATATTCAAATTCTCCTAGGAGACCCTACTGGCGTTTACTATCCACTACTTACCTTTACAAATCCAAACTAAAAAAGAAGATCCGATAGGATCTTCTTTTTTTATGCTTCAACTAATCGGTGAATCCATTTTCCAGAAAAGACTCTTCGTAATCCAATAAAGGCTTTACATAACTCTTCAGCACCAGCACAGATAACAACTAATTGTACTGGGAAGTGCCATACTGCGGCAGCAAGTAACGCTAAAGGCACTCCTATTAGCCAAACACAAGCCATTTCGAGTTTCATGCCGTACTGCGTATCTCCACCACCTCGAAGAATACCCACTAAGATAATCGAATTTAATGTCTTGAACACAAAAATAACACCCATAATTTGGAGTAATTGTTGACCGATAAGGAACACTTCAGGACTTAGATGAGCAAACATCAATAGTGTCCAATGTGGTGTTAGGCTTTGAATACCACCAATGACCACTCCGACGACAAGAGAAATTGTAACAAAGCGTTTTGCTTCTTTTTGCGCTTGTTCGACTTCGTTACGTCCGACTCGGTTTCCAAGCATAATACTACAGCTACTACCAATTCCTCGAACAAGAATAAAGGAAAGGTTTTGCACGGCAACCGCCACTTGAATCGCTGCTGTCGCCTGTGTTCCAACCATAGCGTATGCTGCATTATAGAACACTTGTCCAAGAGCCCAGAACGTTTCATTAATAATAACTGGATAAGTTGTAATCCAATAATTCATCCACAGGCCCTTTGATATATGATGCCAGTATCGACCGATTGGTAGTCGGATTGGTCCACTGTATGAAAATACCACACCAAAAAGAACACTCACTTCTACAACACGAGCGATTAATGTCGCTACTGCTGCCCCGACAACACCAAGAGCAGGTGCACCGAATTTCCCAAAAATAAAGACATAGTTAAAGACGGCATTCGTCACAAAGCTACAAATTGTTGCAATAAGAGGAACCTTGGGACTTCCAGTCGTGCGAAGAGCGTTTGTCATCGCAAAACTCCAAGCTGTAAATACATAACTTAAAGCAGCCACACGTAAGTAATCCCCGCCGGCTTGAATCACGAGTGGATCCTTTGTAAAAATATGTAGAATTTCATATGGGAATAATACTCCAAGAAGCATGAACACAACGCTGACAACTGTTGATAAAATCAGTGACATTTGATTGACTTCTTGAACCTTGTGCGTATTTTTAATTCCCCAATATTGTGAGAAAAGCACTGCAGAACCAGTGTGAATCCCAAAGCAAATCAACGTAAATAAGAAAAATACTTGGTTTGCAAGACCTACTCCCGCGATACTAGCATCCCCAAGAGAGGAAATCATAATTGTATCTAATGTATTCAAAAATGACGTTAATAAACTTTGAAGTGATACCGGAATTGCAATCGCAAGCATTTGTCTATAAAAGTGATTGTTTTCTTTTTCCATTACTATCCCCTTTCATTCAAAATAAAAGAGCGCAATAAACGCTCTTTTACTAACAATTATTTTTCTTCTTCGTTTAGGTTTAGAACGGACATGAAGGCTTCTTGTGGAACTTCAACAGACCCAACTTGCTTCATACGTTTCTTCCCTTCTTTTTGCTTCTCTAACAGTTTACGTTTACGAGAAATATCCCCACCATAACATTTTGCAAGTACATTTTTACGCAACGCTTTAATGTTTGTACGAGATAAAATCTTATTCCCAATCGCAGCTTGAATTGGAACTTCGAATTGTTGACGTGGAATGAGTTTTCTTAATTTCTCAGTAATTGCCTTACCACGATTATAAGCAAATTCCTTATGCACAATAATACTTAAGGCAT